>QMZD01000111.1 GCA_003662985.1 Archaeoglobales archaeon
GAGGCATAATTTCGTTCTCGACGAACTCGTGTACAGCCTCTACAATCTCCCAATCTTCTCTTTTAGCTATCGCTCCAATAAATCTCTTTCTAATGCCCATCATATCGTCTATTCTGCTCATACCTTTTAATTTTAATAAAACAGATATAACTTTTTTGAACATCGAATGTGATTTTTGGCAATATTTTAGAGATCCTGTAGGTACTCAATGTGTCTATCTGGTACCACTATCTCAGGAAGTCCGCAGTAACATCTGCCGTACTCCCTGATGTCCTCCTCTGCATAAGCGCATGGACAAATTATGAGCCTATCGGTTTCTCTTTTTCCTGTTGCAATTCTGCAAGGACAGATTGCAAGTCTGTATCTTTCCTTGTTCCTGATCAACCCCTCAGCAAAAGATCTGACTAATTCTTGATCGGGGTTCACTTTCCAGCCTTTTTTGCTTGCAACTCTCTCGAAAATTCTCAAAAACTCCTCAGTTCCCATTCTATCACCTATGTAATGAGTCCTTTCAACTCCTCCAGATCGTATCCCAGAACGTACTTCTCTCCTTTCACAACAACGGGAACCGCGTAACTTCCTGATATCGTACGAACTTCCTCTATGGCTTTCCTTCTCTCCCCCCTTTAAGTTCATCGAGCCAAATTACCTCGAATTCGGCCTCAGATTTTTTAAGAAACTCGATAACCCTTTTACAGTGGGGACAGGTAGTAAGGGCATACACAACAATTTTATTCATAAATTTCCTACCTGTGAAATTTTTTAACTTTTGCCTAATTTTACATAATTTAACAAATAGCTTGTGTAGCCCAAGTGTAATCGCTGTAACCAGTTTAAAGCTTAGAGATCCTTTTTCAGGTAAACATAAAATTCATCTGATTTTGCGATTTTAAAGCCAAGCCACAGATAAAGCTGAATTGCTTGCATGTTGCCTCTTTCGGTGACCGCTTCGAGGATCCTTATCCCTTCATCTTTTAGAAACTTCTCCGCAAATTTTATGAGTTCTCCACCTATCCACTTTCCTTTGTAATCTTGTTGGATGAAAATCACGAATTCTGCTTTTTCTCCTTGAGGCATGACACCGATATGCCCGATAATCCTCTCACCATGTTTTGCTATGAACATATATCCTTCTGAGAGCCCATCTATCCACTCCTCGATCATCTTTTTCCTTACAGGAGGCAGGCCGCAACATCTCTTGTCAGAGCTGAAATCCTCATACATTTGGATCAGTTTTTCTCTCTCCTCGGGCACATAACCGGTTATTAAAATTATATCTCCATCCTTAGATGTGAAAAATTCGGATCTATCTACTTTCATTACCAGGAATAAACCTAGGAAAATAAAAATTTTTACTCCTTCAGTTACTCCCTTGGCAATTTGGCAAATCTGAAGAATATGTGTAAGAATGGACTTTTAAGTTTCAGCTGATCGTTAGAAGTTAGTTAGAGTTAGTACAGAAAGGAGTAGTAAAGAGATGTAGGGAGATAGAAAACTTACAACCACAACTGCTAAATCCATTTTTGCTGTGGTTTTTGCCTTTTTACCTTTTTGCCTTTTTATAGTTTATTTTTGGAGGATCTCGAGGTAATTGGAAATAACTTCGGAAATACACCTAAACGTTTAAATACAAAGTAGTCAAACAATCAGAAATTCAAAATTTGGAGGGAATAGAATTGAATGGATTTGAATTTAGAGATAAACCCCCAGTAAGTGAGGGGGATGTGAGAACCGTAAAAATAGAAGCGATTGGTTCGAAGGGGGATGGAATAGCCAGAATAAGTGGCTATGTAATTTTTGTCCCAAATGTGGAGTTAAATCAGGAAGTTACAGTAAGAATATCAAAGGTTTTGAGAAAGTACGCGTTTGCCGAAGTTATTGAATAATTCCGAAATAATACTAAACATTACTTAATATTTAAATCTAATACTAAAATACTAAAATAATAAAAAATAGGAAATTTAGAGGCCAGCTAGAACCTCATCGAGCATTGCTATATACTCTTCTTCTTTTTTCCATAGGCTTGGAAAGCTCTGGAAAGCGTTTGGATGATAGTATCGATCTATTGCAATTGCCCTTGTATGGGGGGCGAAGTTTTTAATCGCTGCCATCATTTGGGAACCGTGGTAGTAAATAGTTCCCATAAAAAGAATGAGATCGTAATTTCCTTCCCCATCAAAGCCAGGCCATTCAGGATCGAGTATGAAGCTTGTCAGCTCGTGTAGAACAGCGTATTTTACATTATCGACGACATTAGCTTCTACGAATTTCTTTATCGCACTTCCCGTCGCAACAACTTGTACACCCTTCTTTGAGAATTCTAGAACTCTTTTGAACATTTCATCAGTAATGTCGGGTCCAACGATAAGGAGCGGTCTTTTAGCCCTTTTTATCATCGATGCAACGGCTTTTGTTTTTGCAATCATCGCCATTTTTGGTCCCGGAATATTTGCGGTATCAAATGGTTTTGCTTCCGCCATTTTTACTCCCCTCCTAACGGAAGTGGACCCTCTTCAAATATCCTCTTAACGTTCGTTGGGTTAAAGGAAGCATCGTACTTCCTCATAGGTCCTTCGAGGATCCTCTTCTTCTTCCAATCAATCTTCCATCCATGCTCGTCCTCGAGTATCTTGAGTAGCTCTTCCTTCTTGGCCAGTGGCAGATCTGATTCCGTTCTGACAAACAGATGCCAGTCTTCTGGCAGTTTTCCTAGGTATTTGAGATTAAGATCAATGTAGTGGGTCAGTTTTATCGATCTTCCTCTGTCAGTATCGGCAGGCCTTATGCAGAGTTTGGCCATCAATGGTAAAGCTTCTTCGAGCGTCTCTGCAGCTACGAGCAAATCCTGAGGAGCTGGTTCAACTCTAACTTCCTCTCCCCTTCTTATGTCGTACATCATCCAGTCTTCGTCTCTATATGGCTGTCCGAGGAATGCCCTTCTGTATTTGCTTCCGTGTGGCCCTACAACTGCTGGCACTCCAAGTCTGTTGAAGCCGGTAGCAATACTTGCAGCTTTCTGACTCATCGCACCCCATGCCACACCACAAGCTCCAACTCTATTGAGGATGTAATCTGCTATTTCTTCGTAATTTGCCTTTATGTTTCTCATAGCGAAAATTCTTGCGACCTTTATCGCAGCTCCGTGGATGTGGGCGTTTGAAACGCAACTACCGATGTTTATAACTCCTCCCGCATCGAACCTATCGTGGAACTCTTCGAAAACGCCCTGTCCATCTTCGTTCTTGTACAATGCCGCATCAAACGCCATGCATCCCGTTAACGTTACGATGTAGTTCCTTGAGGCAAATTCTCGAACGATCGTGTAGACCTCTTCGGTTCCGTTTGGATAGTTTCCACACCCGATTGGGGCAATAATACCTGGAATCGTACCCAGAACGATGGGGGCACCGACCTCTCTAATCTCAGTGTCTCTTACAGGTCCTCTTGCCCTTCTGATCTTGCCTTTCTCGTTCTTTATTGTTTCCCATGCCGCGAAGTTGAGCATATCTATGATCGGTATGTTCTTCGGGCATACCTGTTCACATCTTCCGCAAGCGATGCATACATCCCATCTCTTCTCAAGCAGAGATCTATCTCCGTTTTCAGCAGCCTCCATTGCCTCACCGATCCTTATCCCTTGTGGGCATGCGAAGGTGCAGTTTCCGCATTGTGTGCAAGCCTTCGCATATTCCATGAATTCCTCTTCACTCAAAACCGGCTTTATCTCTCCTTTTCTCTTCTTTCTTCTCTCTAAAGCGATTGTCGCTGCAACCTCTCCAACCTTAAGTGGATCCAAAACTGCGACACCCGGGGCACCATCGAGTATGTACTTTATGATATCCTTTGGATCTTCCTTTGTCATATCCCTCAGCCCATGCATAGCCTTGTCGTTTGTGCATATCACCGGAATTCCAAGTTTGCCTGCATGGTAGAGAATATCTGCCCTTATACACTGTTCGTCGATAACGATGACATCGGCCAACCCAGCCCTTATGACTTTTAACTGTCTGCTCAATGCAGCGGCAATCTTTGCCCTTTCATAGTATCTTGCCAAATCGTTTGCGGTACAGCAAATTCCAGCTATGTCAACTTCATCAGTTAAGCCGTTAGCCTCTAAATAGTCTGCTATGTTTGCTGCTGGTGGAGCATTGTGGCCAATAACAAGCACTACGGCTTTGTTCATGTCGATTGTACCCATACCAATTTCAATGTATGGCTGGTTGTCTTCACCCTTTGGAAAATTGAAGGCGCACATCTGGATAATATCTGCCACTTCCTTGGACAGTGAATCAATCATACCCAGATGAAGTGCTTTTGATTCATAGTCTAAATAGCTCCCTTCTTGCCCGGTGTGTATGGAGTCGACAACTTGAACGATTTGTTCCTCACAGTAGTCAAGAACTTTCTTGAAATCAGCGACAGTTTTGGGTCTGATACCTGTGATCAACTCTGTTAGTGGGGCAACCACATCGATTTCAGAGCCAAAATCTACTGGTATTTCGCTTGGATCTCCAAAAATATGCTCAATGTCATGCATCATGTGTCTTGCATGTGCACAATGAGCTGATACACCAATTGCACAGGCGATTGCAACGATTCTGCCTGTCTGAGCAGCTAGATCTATACCACAAGCCCCCCTCTTGTTGCCAGTCAGATCACACTTACCCATCGTACAAAGACAGCACATGTCGCAGTAAGGTGCGTAGAAGGGCTTGTATCTCTTCAGTAGAAACATATCCCAGTCTCTGAGGTCGGCTATCTTTGGTTTCGGCGTTGGCCCCATTATTGCCTTCTCAATTTCCTCTTCCTCGATTATTTCCCCTATTTTGATGCTGACATTTCGTAGGTCATCTAAAACAAAAATTCCCTCTTTTAGCTCAAACATGTTTTTGGCCCCCTCCTTTGGCTCTCCAATGCTCAGTTTATGAGTTTATATTACTTTCGATAAATATTTATTTGAACCATTCAATTTTTAAGCATTATTTTTAAAACGGTTTCAGTTTAACCTCCTCCCTCAATAAACCCCTCGATTTTAATTTATTTGTTTGAAAATTTATTTCTTTAGAAGTTGTCGATTCCATGAGGTGATTCTATCATGGAAACAAATGTTTTTTATTGATTGGGAGAAACCCATAAACCAAAAACTTAATATTCTAAATAATTTCAGTCCATTCCAAGTAATTGTTCAGAGTCGCATCGAAATTATGGGGGATTATGTAAGATGGGGCAAACGTTTACAGCGAGTCTAGGTGAGCCGCTTGGGAAGAAAAGAAGCGATTCAAATAAAAACCAGCTGAGTGGTCGATTGGTCAACATATTTCAATATATTAGCCTATTTAAGAATCCCCCTGCTTTGGAGGTCGATGAGATATGATTACGAGACGTAGGTTTTTGATTATGGCAGGATCAGCATTGACAACAATAACACTGACCGCAAGCCAGGTTGAGAAGGTTCTTGCAGCCTTCGCCTCTCCGGCGATAGATCAGAAAAAGGTTAAGTGGGGAATGGTGATAGATCTAAAGAAGTTTAACGAGCTGCCAGAAGAGAAGAGGAGGAGAGTTTATGAAGTTTGCAAGGAAATTCATAACATACCAGTTTTTCCGAATCCAAAAGACAGGGTAGAGTGGATATGGCCAGCAGACTTTGAACACACCTTTCCGACTCAGTTTAGTCAATTTCTACCGGAAGAAGTTGAGCAACTAGAGGTTCCAGTTCTCTGCAATCACTGTGAAAACCCTCCGTGCACTAAGGTCTGCCCAACAGGGGCGACATGGAAGAGGGATGATGGGATAGTTACAATGGATTACCACAGATGCATAGGATGTCGATACTGCATGGCAGCATGTCCGTACGGCATGAGGAGCTTTAACTGGAGAGACCCAAGACCCTTCATAAAAAAGATCAATACCAGTTATCACACTCGAACTAAAGGTGTTGTTGAGAAGTGTACTTTCTGTGTGGAAAGGCTTGAAAAGGGACTGCAGCCCGCATGTGTCGAGGCATCGGAAGGGTCATTCATATTCGGAGACCTGAACTCCCTAGAGTCAGAAATAACAAAAATACTTAAAGAACACTACTCGATACGGAGAAAACCTGATCTTGGCACAGAACCAAAGCTGTATTATCTAATTTGAGGTGATATAATGATCGAGTATGCAATTAGAGGTGGAAAATACTACTGGTCTTGGATAGCGTTGCTGGCGGTCATTATCGCTCTTGGTGGAGCCTCCTATTATTACCAGTATCAGAACGGTTTAACTGTAACGGGAATGAGCAAAGAGGTTTCATGGGGACTTTACATTGGCAACTTTACATTCCTGGTTGGAGTTGCAGCTTCAGCGGTTATCGTGGTGCTTCC
>QMZD01000112.1 GCA_003662985.1 Archaeoglobales archaeon
ACTGACACTCGGTGTGTAGTCCTTGTTATCCCTCACAAATCTCACAGCGGATTTGGCAGCAATTCTACCCTCCGTAAACGAGCCACTTGAGAACTTATGACCGCTCGCCCCAGCGCCATCACCGCACGTGAAAAGCCCCATCACGGTGGTCATTCTGTTGTAGAGAGCCGGGAAAGCATCCTTATATTCATCTGGCATGAGATCGGAGGGGCCAACTACCCATGCACCGCTCGCTCCCGCATGAGAGCCTATGAAATAGGGTTCAGATGATGCGATTTCTGACGGCTGTTCAGCTGGATCTATGTTCATCGCAGCCCAGAGCAGGGCTTGCGATATCGTCATGTCAAGAAAGTCTTCCCACGCCTCACTCTCGAGTTCCTTGAACTTCTTCTTCCTCTGCTTTTCATCCGGAATTTCCTCTGCAAGGGCCTTTATGGCCTCCGGTGTTCTCATGTAGATCGGTCCTTTACCCTCCTTTATGTCAAGAAGCATGGCATGGTTTCTCAGACATGTAGGCATTGGCTCCATAGATCCATAGGGCTGGAACTTTTCAACCTCCGCCTTTCTGCTTACCATGTACTCCTCACCATAGGCATTCGTTGCCTTTGACCTGAACAACAGGAACCAAGCTCCCACAGGGCCATAACCATCCTTGTATCTGGCTGGAACAAACCTTGCATCCATGCATGTGAGCTCAGCACCAACCTGAGCCATTAACGCATAGGTTGAACCGGCGTTCCATGGTGGATACCAAGCTCTACCCAAGCCTTCTCCCATTGCTCTTGGTCTGAAGACATGAACAGCCCCACCCATGGCACATATCACAGCTTTAGCTTTAAAAACATAGAACACGTCCTCCCTTACACTGAATCCTACTGCACCGCAAACCCTGTTCGGATCGTTATCATCGGTTAGCAGGTGTGTAATCATCACTCTCTCGTAAATGTTGTCCATCCCAAGAGCACTCTTTGCAGCTTCAGCAACGATAACCTTGTAGCTCTCTCCGTTTATCATTATCTGCCATGGACCTTCTCTAACATATTTCCCATCTTTATCCTTCCATATGGGCAATCCCCATTTTTCAAAGAGGTGAACCGTTGAGTCGACGTGTCTTCCGATATCGTAAACGAGATCCTCTCTTATTATCCCCATCAGATCGGTCCTAACGTATTTGACAAAATCTTCAGGAGCCCACTGCCCGTAGCTAGCCCTTCCACTCATGCCGAGATAAGTGTTTATAGCAGAAAGACCCATCGCTACAGCTCCACTTCTATCAATTGCAGCCTTGTCAACGAGTGTTACTTTCAAACCTAGTGGCTTTGCCCAGTAAGATGCTTCTACAGCTGCTCCACATCCCGACATCCCCCCTCCAAGTATTAGAATGTCAGTCTCAATTTCTCTAATTTCGGCTTCGTACGGCATAACTACACCCCCATCATTTCTTTAAAGTTGGAAAATCCACTCCTAACGTCTCCGGCTCTGAGAATAGGAGTTCATTGTCCAGATCCTCAACTTTCGCCTCCGGAAATCCTTCATGTGCTTGAATCGATCCCTCGGGAGTGGTTCTTATCGGGAACTTGAACCTCTTTATTTTTCCATTTCTAAACTTCACAGTCCACATTATTGAGTCACTGCCCCTGAGGGGTGTGACACTCGCACCCAATGGGACGAAGTCCGCATATCCTCTAACCTCAATCGCCTGCTGTGGGCAGATTTTTACACAGTTATAGCACTCCCAGCACATCTCAGGTTCTCTGTTGTATGCTTTCTCCGTCTTCTTGTCCAACACCATGAGGTCATTCGGGCAGATGTACTGGCACGCTGTTTTGTCCAAAGCCTTACATCCATCACACTTTTCCGGATTCACATAACTTGGCATTTTTTCACCCCCAATCCTTCTTTTTATTTTGATTTTTTAACTATTTTTAAATTAAATTTTTAAATTTCTGAGGTATCTATTTCAGGTGGCGGTATGTATTCCGACTCCTTCTCCGCAAGTTCTTTGATTTCATCGATTCTTTTAAAAACGGCCTCGATTACATCGACACCTAAACTCTTCTTGTTGACCACCTCATTGAAAAGTGCTCTTTTGAAAGCTACAGGCAGATCTTCGAGATAGCCCCTCGAGTCGATTCTCGCATTGGGGAATTCGGCAAGGATTTTCTTTGACCACTCTTCGGGAACCTCAAGTACTAAGGATTTTATCTGGCCACCGAAAAGGGTTGTAAGTTTTTTCTCAAGTTCCGTACCTTTTATCTTTGAAAGCCTTGCGTCGTCCAACAACAAACCTATGTAGTGTACCATCGCCATCACCTCTTCAGATCTACCTCCATTGGAGGGATGTCAACCTCAAGAGTTCTGTCCTTCTCAGCAAGATACTTTGGATTCACGAATGGATAACCATAGACCTTCCACCATTTCACTATCGCCTTGTAAACCTCTGGCCTCATGATTATGTTCGGTGGGAATATGCCTTCTGCAACCATTCCTCTGATGAAACTGCCACTCAACTTCTGCTTCTCCTTTTCATGCCCGCATGTCTCGCTGTAAGCCATCTCCCCACACTTTGGGCAATACCAGAATTCCGCCATGTTTTGCGGGATTATCTTCAATCCGTAATCCACCTCGTTTGGTGGAGCTTCGAAACCGAAGCTCGGAATTCCCTTCGTCCACAGTATTTGGGTTGCATACATGTCATAGTATTCCCCAACAGCCGCATGATCTCTGCCAAACATGTGGTGTGTGCATCCCATGTTCTGCATGATTATGCCATGGAGCAACGACTCGATCGGATTGCCATATCTCATATCCCAGAGCGTAAATGTAACCATGTGTCTTTCCGGCTTTATGTATCTAAATCTGCTAACAGCAGCATGAGCTTCAAGAATTGCCTCATCAGGATAATCTCCTCTCCTCTTTGCTCCGATTATAGCGTTTACGAGAATAGTCCTACAAGGCTCAACATCTCCTGTGTATGCGGCATTTTTCATCAACGCCTCATGTCCAACATGGGGAACATTTCTCGTCTGATGGGCAATCGCAGTCCTACATCCTTTTTTCTTGAATTCCTCTCTGCACCTTACCGGTGGGAACCAGAACTTGTTGTAAGGATCCCTGAATTTAGGTTCATTGATTATCGTGTATTTGCCGGCTAAAATCACGGGATTTAGAGATCTGTAAATCATGTAACCCGGATGTTTCTGGTCGAAAGGAGCTTTTACAACCTCAGGATTTCTTTCGGGAGTTCCGAAGGTTCTCGTTGCGATGTCAACTGGATCGATCCTGTAAACCTCATCAATGTCGAGAATGGCAAAAGGCTGCCCTTTGAGTCTGAGCAGCAATCTATCGCCTTCTTCAACACCAAGATTCTTGTAATCCTCCTCACTCACATCAAACACGATAGGATAGGGGAAAACCCATTCGTTCAGCAGTCTCCTTTCCTCAAGAACCCTCTCTACTTCATTCCTTACCATTGATCCTTCTACAGGGCTGAAGAAGCCATAACAAATCGAAATTATTTCTCTGTAAACGTTCCTTATTGGAATGCCATCAAGCATAGTTGGTTTTATGTCGAAAGCAGTACAGCCATCAGCCATTTTTTTAGCACGGTCTGGATTTTTGATTACCCTATCTATTAGGATGCCACCATGAGGTGGTGGCATCTTCAACAATGCCATTCAATTCACCCCCCTCCCCCTTTCAAAAAAATAGTACTATTTCAAAATATATAAGCCTTTCGAATAATTTTTACACGATTAATCATACCTAAGATTAAATACTTCTTTTTCCTAAAATAGTCCTATTATCGAGTATATTAAGACTAAATCATATTGTAAAGCTTTAAAAATTATTTTAATCCGTTAAAACAAGCAGATATAGAAAAGAAATTTTTTAGAAGTTTTAAAATTTTAAAACTATGTAAAAAATTAGGGCTGAACGAATTCAAAAACGATTAAAAACCCTTTCTGTTATTTTTCCCCCTGATGAAAGATATGAGAATACTTACAATCGATGTCGGAACTGGAACGCAAGATATACTCCTATATGACAGCAACAAAAATCTAAAAAATTGTGTAAAGTTGATCCTTCCCTCTCCTACGAGGATTGTTGCCTCAAAAATCAAAAAAGCAACCGAGATGGACAAAGATATCTTCCTCTCAGGTTATACGATGGGCGGTGGACCGTGCACATTTGCCATAAAAGAGCACATCAGAGCGGGAAAAAGAGTGATTTCCCTTCCAAAACCCGCTTTAACATTCAACGATGATTTGAAAAGGGTCAAGGAGATGGGAGTTGAGGTTGTCGAAGAAAAAGAGGAACGCCAAGAAAAAAATCTGCTTGAGATTGAAATGAGAGATGTCATGCTCAGCGAGTTCAATTCCTTCTTTGGTTCCATAAACGTGGATTTACCGGAAAAAATTTTTGTAGCAGTTCAGGATCACGGTTTTTCGCCCAAAATGAGCAATAGAAAGTTCAGATTCAAGGTTTTTGAGAGAACTGTTAAAGAAGGAAACATATACTCATTTTTCTATCCGGGTAATGATGTACCTTACTACTTCAACCGAATGAGAAGTGTCGTGGAGAGCATAAAAGATTTTGGCGAAGAAAATGGATTTGAATTCGATGTTTACGTGATAGATACTGTTTTTGCAGCTTTAATTGGAGCCATGACCGATGCAAGGGATTTTCCAGCGTTCATACTCAACTTCGGTAATTCCCATACAATAGGGGCTGTGGTAGAAAAGAACGGAGAAATATACTCAATTTTCGAGCATCACACATCCATTTTGCGAAAAAGGGGAAAGAGATGGATTGCTTTGTTTCTTAAAAAATTCCTTAATGGAGAAATTAGCAACGAGGATGTTTTCAACGATGGCGGACATGGGGCTTTCATAAAAGATCTGGTAAAGCCAAAGGATTTCATTTCCATCGGTCCAAATACCGAGTTGAGTCCCTACAGAATTGCAAACCTTTATGACACGATGATTGCAGGAAATTTAGGGATGATAAGAGCTTATGGTGAGACAGGCGATGGATGAGATTTCATGGCAGGAATTTGAAGAAAAGGTAAAAGATATCTTGGAAAGTAACAACTTCAAAACCGATTTTAGGGTTGTTTTTAAGGATGAACACGGAAGATCCGAGATAGATGTTGTTGCCGAAAGGTTCGGTCTAATTCTCGGTGTTGATGCCAAGAGATACAATAAGAACTGGCAGAGGAGGAGTGCACTGAAAAAAGAGGCTCAAAAACATAGGAACAGATGTTTGAGGTTTTCAAAAATTTTGAACTCTAAAGTTGTCCCAGTCATCGTCTCTCTACTCGATGATGAGTTGTATACGTACGATGGGTGTTTAATCGTGCCTTTTAAATCTTTCAATGACTTCCTTCTTAACTTGCACTTCTATTTGGAGGAGTTAGGTTTCGGTTGAATGATTGCAAACTGAATGGCTACAACTACAACTGATTACAAATTACAAAAACTAAAGACCGATTAGGTTCAGATTAAATAAAAAGTTATCCAAAATGTTTTATTACGTAGCGCTTACATCAACCCGGTGATCTCATGATAACACGGGAGGACGTTATTCACATCTCTAAACTTGCAAAGGTCGAGCTCAAGGAGGACGAGATCGAGAAATTCAGGGAGGGTTTTCAGAATATCCTCGAATACTTCAACATCCTTGACGAAGTTGAAGAGGATGTTGAACCTACTTTTCAGGTTTTACCCCTCAGGAACGTTTTCAGAGAGGATGTACCCAAAAGATCCCTTGGACAGGAGAGGGTGCTCATGAACGCTAAGCATGTGGAGGAGGGTTACTTCAAGGGTCCGAGGGTTGTGGAATAGTTGGTATACGAAATAGGTGATTTGATGCTGACGATCAGCAGTTGGAGGGAGAAGGTCGAGAATGAAGGGGCAAGAGATTCGATTGCTGAAATGATTGAGAGAATAAAGAAGAGTGAATTAAACGCATTTATCACGCTCAATGAAAATTGCCTGAAAGAGGCAGAAAAATTCGATAAAAAAGAGCTTAAAGGTAAGCTTGCTGGAATCCCGGTTGCTGTGAAGGACTGCATCACCACAGAAGGTTTGCTAACAACTTGCGGCTCCAAAATTCTGCATAATTACATCCCTCCCTTTGATGCCTATGTGGTTGAGAGGCTTAAGGAGGAGGGCGCGATAATAATAGGTAAGACGAATATGGATGAGTTTGCGATGGGAACAACCACCGAGACCTCTTACTATGGAGTTGTTAGAAACCCATATGATTTGGAAAGGGTTGCTGGTGGGAGCAGTGGAGGGAGCGGGGCTTGTGTAGCGGCTGAAGAGAGCGTTCTCTCACTC
>QMZD01000113.1 GCA_003662985.1 Archaeoglobales archaeon
AGCAAGGTTGCTATAGGCATTCCTGCAATAATAGCCGCCATTGCCCACCAGAACTGATAGCCTATTATGAAGACATAGGCCGGCAAACCTAGCATTGAGGCGGGGCTTAGGTAGGTTGATTCCAGAGCCAAACCGTTAACAACGCTACCAATCTGCCTCCCGGCAACATAATAATCGGTGGCACTTTTCATTCTAACTCTCGAATACCAGCCAATGGCAATGATGGCCAAGAAATACAGAACGGTTATTCCAACAACGACCGGATCTGCCATCTATATCACCCCGATGCCTCCTCCGCCTTTTCCGGGAAGTAGAAGTATATCACCGACATTATCAGTGGTATAATCCACGTTCCCAGCAACGCTGCGTACACTTCTACTGCCAAAGGTATGTGGTTCCATCCTGCTGTCGCTTCGCCGATCCAGCAAATCGCTACGAAGCCGTAGTATAGTATCAACCCTACCCAAAATATTTTAGGTGGCCATGGCATTTCATCACCTCATTCACCAATATAAGAAAAAATAATTACAAATTTAAATCTTTCTATTTCTTTCGCTTTACAAACATTAAATAATTTAAAAATTGTTAGAAAATAAAGTCAATACGGGTCATTTTTGTTGATTCAATGATTGATAACACCCTTTCCAGCGAGGTTAAACCATACTTCATAAGCTTAAGCAACTGGATTTGAAATATCTGAGCTGTTAAAAAAGCGTCAGCCAAAGCATCGTGCCTGAATCTAACACTGAGGTTGTAATCCCTTATCAGGGAATCTAGGCTTAGATCTGCAGTACATTTCCTCTCTCCAAGCCTATCAGAAAGCCATTTCTCCAAAAGAGCTATATCAATGCATTTGTTTTTCAACTCAATACCTTCCGCTTTGAACGCTTTTTTGAGGAAGTCAAAATCGATTTCAACGGCATGACCGACAATTACACTATCTCCAATTTTTTTCTTAACCTCTTCTGCAATCTTTGAGAACTTTGGAGCTTTCTCAAGGGTTTTAGGATCTATTCCGTGGATTTTCATCGATTTGAGATCATAGGTTTCCGGTTTGACGAATGTGTAGTAGCTTTCCCCTGCAAGAATTTTCGTACCTTTCATGGGTACAATTGCAATGGACAAAATTTCATCCTTCAAAAGATTCAAACCCGTTGTTTCCAAATCTATTACGGAAAACCTCGCCTCTCTCAGATTCATTCTATCACCATGATATCCGATTTTCAGAATCCCCCCTCAATTCTGTACTTCCCCCTTATAAAATTCTGGAATGATGAAACTATTTTCAAAGCCTCCTTCAGAACGTAGGCATCGATTCTGTCTATCTCGTCCAATCTGATTATGTTGTCTCCTTCCCCTCCCGCCGAGATTGACATCGACTGGTGTTTGAGTCTCAGCTCTTGGAGGAATTCGTAACTTTCAAGTACCTCCCTCGCCCTTTCCTCGCTCAGGACATCTAAATTTCTAAGTTTTTCTATTCTTTCTTTCGTATTCGTTACATCGAGTATTTTGTTGTCCAAAGCCAAGACCCTGACTCCATTGGCTATTGGGTATATACCATACAACTTTATGTCCAGACCTTTCTCAAGCCCCTTTACACCGAAAAAACCAACGGGTGGCTCAATAGAAGTTGCATCCAAGGCGAGAAATCTTATAGCCTGATTCGTAACGCTCCTTTTTACATAATCGAGTAAAGCCAAATAGAGTTTTTGATTTCCGTATATCGGTCTCAAATCAAGAAAAACGGATAAATACCTTATATTCTCACCTGTGAGCGAATTAAACCATTCCTTAAAATTCTTTTTCCACTCACTCAATGTGAGATTCCATTTCGGATTGGAAGCCATGTAGTTTGCTGTACATTTAGGAATTCCAACGTGGTCTAAAGCTTCATTAACCCTCTCAGCAAAGCTCAGCATCACTTTTCCATCTCCATCATGGATTAGGCAATTATCCTGATCGGTTGCAATAATCTGTTCCTTTCTTCCAGAACTGCCAACATGAATCCAAACATAATCCGGGAGATCTATACCTTTTTGCCGAAACTCATCCTCGATCATTCTTATTACTCTAACAACTGTCGAATCGTAAACCGAAGTTATCATCCTACTCAATTCGTAGAAGTGCACACCTTTTATCGCAAGCCCAGCAACAGCCTTTCTGATGCCTTTGAGATGATTTTTAAGTTCATCGATCGTATTTGCCTTCCTGATTTTCCTGTAGAGGGCAATCAAAGAGGAGCTTGGTTCAAACTGAGTCAATATGTCTTTGCTTGTTATAACACCCTTTACCTTCCCGTCACTGACGACAACTATGTAGTTTATCCCTTTGTTTATCAATGTTAGATACGCCTCAAAAACGGGTTGTTCCTCGTCGACAGAGATCACTGGGGAGTTCATGAATTCTGTAACCTTTGCAGCTTTGTTTCCCGAGATCAGAACCTTCTTTAGATCGTGATCGGTAAGTATTCCAACGGGTTTGCCTTCCTCAACAACAATGATCGATCCAACATTCTTCTCAAGCATCACCTCAGCAGCTTCTTCAACCGTTGCGTCAGGTTTGCATACAACGGGTTCCTTACTTACGATTTCTTTAACCCGAGTAAGGTAAATTTCCTCCTGAAAGGTTCCTTCAGTCTCCTTTAGAAGATTTGTGAAGGATCTGAATCTCCTGTTAATGAAGGTGCTAAAGAATGCGGAGAACTTTGGATTGGTCTCAAAAACCTTTTTGAACGCTTCCTTCTTTATTCTGTAACATATCGTATCGTCCATCGCAACAGCGCTAAGCGAAAAAGGGTTGCCGGTTATAGCGGAGAGAATGCCAAAGATTTCACCCTTGGAGATCGTATCCACAAGCGTGTCGTCATCATACAACCCAACAACCCCTGAAAAAACGAGGAAAATATATTTAGATTGCTTTCCCTTCTTAACAATCGTTGTTCCTTTCTCATAGGCTTCCACATCAAGATTTTCAACCAAGAGATTGAGTTCATCCTCAGTAAGAAAGGAGAAGGGTTTTATCCTCCTCATGTACTCCTTCGGTGGGCTTGTCAAACCTTCACCCCCTTATTCCAGAATCTTTCTCGAAATTATCACCTTCATAATTTCCGAAGTTCCTTCAGCTATGTCGAGGAGTTTGGCATCCCTGTATGCCCTCTCGACGGGTGAGCCTGTTATAACTCCATGTCCACCGTAGATTTCTACGGCAATATCGGCAGCTTTCTTCGCAACCTCAGCTGCTTTTAGCTTGCATATCGCTCCAAGGGTTGTCACGTCGATAGAAGCGGTCACATCAAGCTTAGCTTCCTCATTTCCATCGGCCACCTTTGCAGAAGTGTAGACTAGGCTTTTAACCGCTTCGATCTCTGCTACGATGTCAGCAAGCATCCACTGGATGCCCTGAAAATCTGCAACCTTTTTGCCGAATGCGGATCTTTCTTTCGCATACTTTATCGCTGCTTCAAGGCATCTGTTTGCTATCCCTATCCCCATTGCAGAGAAGGGGATTCTGTTCGGAGCGAGAGTTCCCAAAGCAACCTTCAAACCTTTTCCCAACCCTCCAAGAATGTCTTCTTCCGCCACTTCAACGTTCGAGAATCCTACCGAAGATAAACCACTACCTCTCATTCCCGAGGCATTCAGTTTCGTTACCACAATACTGTCCTTTTCAGTAAGAAATGCTGTCAAACCTTCTTCCGCTCTGGCGATCACAATAAAAACATTCCCAAATTCAGCGTTTGTGATTAACGTTTTCCTGCCGTTAAGGATGTAAACATCCCCCTCTTTTTTCGCCTCCATTTTAATCGCAGCCACATCACTTCCTCCTCCAGGCTCCGTCATGGCAAGAGTTCCAGCGCTTTTTTTGAGCTTCGGTATCCACTTTTCCTTCTGCTCCTTGGTGCCGAATAGCCTTAAAGCATCCATGGTTGCGTTATGAACTACAACGGAGTGAGCAACTCCAGCATTAACCTTTGCAAGGGATTCTGCTACAAGAGATGCGAGATAGTAACTCTCAAAACCGCCAAACTCTTTTGGGGCAAGAATTGACATCAAACCATGATCAAAAAGGGCTTGAAGGATTTCGGGATACATCTCATTATTTTTATCTATTGCAGTTGATTTTTTTGATATTAAAGGTAAAACCTTGGATACGCTTTCTTTAACTTCAACAACTTCCTCTACCATTTTATCACCATTAATTGGGTTGTTTTTGATGTATAATACATTTTTGTTTCGTTCAAAATTGTTCAGAGAACGCAAAAGATTATCAAGAGTTTTACTTTCGACAACTAGCGAGCAAGGCTTCAAGTCTAGAGAACCAGGGCTGAGATTTTCAAGAACCAAAATCAAAGCGAGTCAGGATCGTAGCCCAACACTGCTGTCCACCACCATCGGGCCATGTCAACGAGATCTCTGCTAAAAACACCGCTAAGCCTGTATTCTCCATCCTTTACAGATATCATCCCGGCTCCTAAAAGCTTGTTCCTCATTGAGTAAAATGATGAGCGAACCATTCCAAGCTCTTCCATCAGGTTTTCCCACTCCTCAACTCTCACGGGCTTCCCGGATTTTTGTCTTTCATCGACGATGTTGATGAACTTTATTGCCTTCATCGCAACGTCTTCTTTCCTGAAAAGTCTTCTCATCAGCTCGAGAAAAGGATTCTTTGACTGAGTTACCCTCGCAGCAGAGGCTGAGCGGACAATTATGCTCGTCGAGGTTTTTGGAGCTTCCTTAACCTTCATATTTCAAAATTTGTGTGATAAATTAATATAATATTTTCGGTTATAGAATTTTGGAGTCAAGGACATAAAGAATTTAACGTTTCAGATCGATTTAGTTCCATGGGCGTTGAAAAGATTAAAGAGATTAATGTTGGAGGGATCTCATTAAAGCTCGTTCAGGGAGACATAACAACATATCCCGCGAAGGCAATAGTAAATGCGGCAAATAAACACCTCGAACATGGAGGTGGAGTCGCATATGCTATAGCTAAGGCATGCGCAGGAAACACTAGAGAATACACGAAAATAAGCAAGCAGGCGATGAAGGAGCAGATCGGAAGGAGCTACATAGAGCACGGAGAAGTTGTTGTAACTCCAGGGATGAGACTCGAGGATCGCGGAATAAAATTCGTGATCCACACCGTCGGCCCGATATGCAGCGGAAAGTGGGATGACTCCTTTAAAGATGAGGTCTACAAGGCTTTTAAAGGACCTCTTGAAAAGGCCGAGGAACTCAAGCTCGATTCTATTGCCTTTCCGGCAGTAAGTGCTGGAATCTACGGCTGTCCGCTTGAGGAGGTTGTCAAGACCTTCATCGAGGTCGTTAAGGATTTTTCGGGAAAAGCTTCGAGCGTGAAGGAGGTTGCCCTTGTAATCTATGACAGGGAATCGGTGGAGGTTGCCAAGAGGTTCTTTTAGCCATAGGTACCATAGATCTCCTAATTATTTTTGCAGAGAATTTGCATGATTGCATGACATCTTTTTGCATGGCTTCCCGAATCCCTCAGACCAGTTGCATATCCTCCTATTCCTTCTATATCCTCGTATACCCTCACCCTTAAACTACAGCGAACAAATCAATTTAAAGGGTTTTTCCGTTGAAATCTTGTTACAAGCTTTCGATTACTTCAATCTGGGTTGAAATAATTTTTGAAAAGGTTGATGAGAAAGTATTGAAGGAGTTTGAAAAGATTTGCTGGGTGTTGCGCTCAAAAGCAACCAAAGCCAGTTGTAAACTAAAACTAAAACAAAAACTTGAAATTATAAAACCTAACTAAAACATAAAAAATAAAAGGGTGTTACCCAGTTTTCAGAGTATGAAACACAGACTCGCTGTGTTTTTGATAGCATTTACGTTACTTCTTTTCTCCGGATGCTCTCAGCCACAAAACCATCATTTTCAAAAATCTCATTCTGAGAATTCGGGACTAAAACCGACTACTGAAGTAGAATTTCCGGGTTCAAAAACAAAGATAACCTTACCAAAGACTAATGAATCGCTTCCCCCTCCACCTTATACCCCTTACAACATCATCCCCGAGCCAGAGGCGACGAACGTCCCACTCGATACTGTTATCTCCGTGAGCTTTCCTAGGCCTCCTGCCTACCTAAAGCTAGAAATAGAGCCAGAAATTAAATTCAGCCATGTTGAAAAGGAGATGACCCATTACTCAGCAAAATTCACATTCTATCTCGCAGAACCCTTGAAACCAGGAACTAAATACACAGTAACAGTTATTGCAGGCCAGGAAAAGCCACTAGGCCAGAATTCCTCTCCTTATCTGAAGAAATCATGGAATTTCACCA
>QMZD01000114.1 GCA_003662985.1 Archaeoglobales archaeon
AGCTCTCGTAAGATTTGCTGAAAAGAGGGGATTGCATGAGGACTACGTGATTCCGCACATGACTGAAGCAGAAGTGTTTCCCGAGGTCGCTCTGGCGGTTGCAAAGAAGGCGATGGAGCAGGGACTTGCAAGGCTTAAACTTAGCGAAGAGGAAATTTATGAGCATGCAAGGCAGATGATTATGAGTTCAGAAAGTAAGATAAGGTTCCTCATGGAGAAAGGTTTTATTCCAGAGCCTCCAAACGGCCTAGAGTTGTCGGCTGATTTCATAGTTGAATGACTTAAATGGTTGAATGATTTATGAGATCTGATGAGATTTGATGAAATTTAATGAATTGGTTAAATGAATAGATTAGTGATGGGGCAGGTAAGTGATAACGGTAAAGTAAGGTGATAGGGTAAAGGTAAGGTAATCAGGTAATAAGGTGATCTCCATGAAATCAAACTTCAAAATCGCCTTGCTCGGCGGGACTGGCCACTTAGGCATAGGCCTAGCAGTAAGATTTGCCATCTTGGGCCACGACGTAATAGTAGGCTCTAGAAAACTTGAGAAAGCAAAAATGAAAGCAAACGAATACAACCAAATCCTAGAAAAGCTGGGAGAAAAACCAACAATCAAAGGTTTGGCAAACGAGGATGCAGCAAAGCAGGCTGACATCTCAGTCTTCACAATTCCATGGGAACATGCCTTTGCTACTGCCGAATTCCTTAAACAAGCTTTAAAGGACAAGATAGTCATCTCACCCCTCGTCCCCATGGAAAAGAGAGGGAAAACCTTCTACTATTCAAAGCTCCCCGAAGGTTCAGCAGCAGAAAAGCTTGCAACAATCCTCGACAGTAAAGTAATCTCAGCCTACCAAACAATTCCTGCCGAGAAATTCGCCCGCCTCAACGAAAAATTCGAGTGGGATGTTGCTGTCTGCGGAGACAACGATGAGGCCAAAAAAATCGTCATCGAACTAACAAACCAGATCGATGGTCTCAAAGCTTACGATGCCGGGCCGCTAGCAGTCTCATCAATGGTGGAAAGCCTTACTCCTCTACTCATCAACATCATGCTCAGAAACAAGCTTAAGGATTTGGGGGTTAGGTTTGTTTAATTTTAATAGTAATGAAATTAAATAAGTGGACGAAAATAAGTAGAAGTGTTTTTAGGTCCTAAAAGGTAGCACGCTTCTTACAAGCGTTCTAGGGATAGCGTTTTCTCAGCCTTGTTAGACCCTTTGTTGGAGATGATCTAGCACTTAAACTCTCTCATTTCTCATCATGGTAGGTTGAGATTGTTTGAGTTCTTTTGATTCCAACCACTACTGCAAGCAGAAGAAGTAGTGCGACACCAGCAGACAACGTTTTCTCAGGGTAGAAGAGCACAAAGAATCCCAGCAAGACGATAGGTATTTTCCCAGCAAAGTCAATATATGTTTTTCCACTTAATTTTCCAAAAGATCCTACGGTGATCGCTAAACATGCTGTCAACACTATCAAAAACCCTATCAGTTGCTGAACTCCCGGTTCGACAACCAGTTCATCCCACTTGAAGACCGTGAATATCATTAGATATATCGGAAGTATCCATTTCTGAGTGTAAAACGCTGTTTTTACGAATGGAGTCTCTGCAATTCTTGATGTCACAGCTGCAATCAATGCGACTGGCGGTGTGAACTCTGAGATTGCTGCAACGAGGAATATGAAGAAATGTGCCACCCATGGGTTAATTCCGAAGTAGGTGAATTGAGGGGCTATTAGTACGGCTGTGATGATATATACAGCTGAAGGTGGAAGTCCAAAGCCAAGAAAGAACGCAAAAACAAATCCTAAAGCTATTAAAAGCAGAAAACTCTCTTGCCCAACACTTAGCAGAATCATACCAAGTTTCATGAGCCAACCGCTAACAGTAAACAGATTTATCAAGATACCTAGTGTTGCTAGAAGAAGCATTATATCCACAATAACTTCAGGATATCCTTCAACTGTACCCCTTAGGTTTTTACTCAGCCCAGAGAGCTTAGATTTTATATCAGACCTTCCACTGATAGTCAAGTGTAAGATTGAAGTTCCAACTAAAAACACAATCACTACTGCTAATGCCGCTCTGATTTCCGGCCACCATAGACCACCCATCAGGTATATCAAGAGGATAATGCACGCAAAAAACAACATAGTACAAGTCTTATCGAGCAGAGTAGGTTTTCCTATCTTAGAGATAATATCTACTGCGCTTTCCAGTTTTGTGACTCTTACATACTGTAAAGTTAGCAGATAAACTGTTAAGGCGATAGAAAAGTAGTAAATAAAAGCCAGAACAAAGCCTCTGAGTATAACTTCAAAGTAACTTACACCGAGAAACTCGGCCATTATGAAGGCCGCTATAGCCATCACAGGTGGCATAATCAATCCACCAAGAGCTGCACTACCTTCTGTTGCGGCGGCATAAATCGGCGGAAATCCTGCTCTCCTCATTGCAGGTATTGTAAACTGTCCAACTAATGCTGAATCGGCCGCCCCAGACCCTGTACATGTTGCAACTGCCATTGAACTTACAACTGCTGTTTGAGGGATTAGTGTTGGTTTTTTACCGAGGGTTCCGATAATAGTCTTTATCAGCGATCTATCTACCCCAAATCCCTTGGCAGCCCCCATTAGTAGCAGGAAAGCACCGATTATTCCTGCTCCTACTTGGGCATAAGTTCCGAAAATTCCCAGTTTTATTTCAACAGTTGAAGAAGTTAGAACTCTATCTAATGAGATTCCTGGCTGTCTAAGAATTCCTGGAAAATATTCTCCATACAAACAGTATACAATTAGGAAAATGGCTAATCCAAAGAGAACTTTATGCTCTCTTCTTGCATACTCCAGTATGAGGAGGAATAGGGAAACTCCAACAAACTTGTCTACAAGATTATAGGAACCTGCTCTGTAATATATTAATTCCATATAATTTATTGGAAGGTAAACTATAGCAAAAAGACATAATGTAATATACGTTCCTGCAATTATGTACTGAAATTTCCCAAATCTTGGATAAAGTTTCTCATTCTTTAAGCTTTGTAGAACATACAATATATATGCCAGAGGCACAAATACTAATACCCAAAACATTGTTCCCATATATCCTGTGATGTAATAATAAATAGCACATGAGAAATATATTAACGAAAGTATAAAAATAAAAAAAGATAAAAATTTGTTGTTTTCTCCAGGCATCAGTTATCCTCCTACTTCTTTGCAATGTGCTCGTCCCACTCACTATTCCATAATCCTTTTTCTTTGAGGTATTTTGCCAGTCCCGGATGTATTGGCATTATATTTGGGTCTGCTGATTTTATTCCACCTATTTGGAATTCTGCAACATTCTCTACTAGTGGTTTAAGGCCCGGATCAACTTGTGTTAACCTGTCCGCATTCTTTTCAACTGATTTGAGGAGGTTGTAGACTGCATCCTCGGGCATGTTAACACTTGCGTGGTATCCGAAGTAGAATGGTACTGCATGTGCTGTATCTTTAATATCTGTTACCTTGCTTAAATCTACCTCGACAACTTGGTATCCTGCTGCCTCAATCTTTTGGATTTCTTGAGAAGTCATTTTTATGGGGACGAGTTTACCCTTACAGCTTATTGTCAGCTCCTGTCCCCAAGTCGGAAGGGACACTCTTGCAGTGGTGTACAAACCAGTTGCAACTATTGTTCCCTCTTCGAGAGCCTTGCAGACGAACTTTGAGTCAACCTCAACATGCTGGGGTTCTACTCCAAGAGCTGCAAATGCTCTTCGCAGATTTAGGTGGTTCATGTATCCAGATGGGGTCATAAATACGGGTTTGCCATCTAGATCGCTCCAACTTTTTATTTTGTCCGCATTTTCCTCGGTTGTTAGTAGGAATGTTTCCATGGTGTATGCCCAGAATGTTTGTACAGGCATCTGCTTTACTTCAGACTTAAATCCTTCGAATGGTCCAGTAAAATCATACAGCTTGCGTGCTCCGAGATCTGCAAGGTATGTACTCTCAACTTCTCCCTTACAGAACCCTTTAATAGCGGCGGTGGTTGAGCTGTATGGATTTATCGAAAATTCGTATCCCGGTACATCGTCTTTTATATTGTTAATGACCCCACTAATCACTCTGTAGCCGTATGAGCCGGGATCAGCGGTCCCCCATCTCCAATTTTTTGGGGTTTGTGCTTCTGGAGTTGGGGTTTTTGTTTCTGCGGCTGGTGGTTTTTCTCCTGTGCACCCAAGGACTAAGCTTGCAACAACTAGTGTTACAACCATTAACACCAGTTTCCCAGATACCATATTCACGTATGCAAATTGATGCTTTAAAAAGGTTTCGATTTTTATAAATATTTCTGAATTTAGTTTAAAATGGGTTAAATAATATGTCGTATTTTTCATCAGCAGTCCATTTAGTCACAGTTCAAACACTTTCAACGATTAAACAAACAACCCTCTTTTAGGGATTTTGCAGCACTGTGAACTTTTTCGTTTATATATTTCATTGTTCCTCCACTATAAGTTCATTGTAAGATGATCGTCTAGATACTTTGATATTTCTATTAGGTTACCGTCTGGATCACGCAAGTAAATGGACTCAAGGGGCCCGTTGGCCCCAGTCCTCCTCACGGGCCCCTCTATGATCTTAACGCCACATGAATTAATGTGATCAATCACATTCTCCAAGGGAACATCTGTTATGAAACAGATATCCTCTGATCCGGGTGTGAGATTTAGGGCTTTTGGTTCAAACTCTTTTCCAACTTCATGAAGGTTGATCTTCTGCTCTCCGAATAGCATTGCCTTCCGACCGTTTTCGAATGTCACTATTTGCATTCCCAAAACCTGTGAATAGAATTCACAAGTCACGTTGAGGTCGTGAACCGTAAGCACTATGTGATCGATCCTACTGATTTTCATAACATTGCTACCTCTCATAATCATCACCTTGATTGTTTGCAGCTAGGCAAAGGCTTTCTAATGACAAATTTATCACCAGTAATGATCGTATTATTTCCTAATTAATACTTTTCTGGATGCATTAGATAAAGGAACAAACACATCTCCGATCATGCACGGGGACTCTAAATCAACAATGAATTTCTTTTCTCAGTAAAATAGAGGTTTTTGGTAGCATTTGATTGTTGATTGGAAGAAGAATTTATCTCAAGTAAGTTTATTCACTCTCTTGAATATTTTAAAATCAATAAGAGCTTGATTGATTTTAAGCTCAGGATCAAGGCCTAACTCGTAAAGCGGTGACAGCTGGTTAATTCCAGCCTGAAACATCATCATTGCTCTTCTACCTGTTGGTATTCCGAAGATGTCAGTCATCGGAGGGGTGATGGCTATAACTTTTCCTATCCCTCTCGATTCGGCGAGAATGACTTCGTTCCTAACCTCCTCTAGGGCATGGGGGTTGAAGCTCCTTATAGCCGTAACAACGAATCCGTCACCGCTCTTTACAACGTTGAAAACAGAGGTATAACCTGCTCTCACTAGGAGCAGTCCCGGACTGATTGTTGTGCCGCTGTAGTTAATTAGCTCAACTAACCCGTAGGGTTTTGACCCAACGTATTTCAGCAATCCTGCATACTCAACTTTCAGAACAACCCCTATGTTGAGCATGATTATATCGTATATGGTACTTGAAATTGTTCCTAGGGCAACTTTCCCGTTTTCAACCACGATGGAATCAGCAATTTCGCCTTCATCGAACACTGCAACGAGGTTCGTTGTAGAAACTTCAGAGTTTAGAACCAAAGCAAGTATTTCCATTGCTTTTTCAAATTTATCCTTGTCAATTATCGCGAAACTGGTAGGAACTGTCCCTTCCATCGTGTAAAGATTGAAGGTGGAACGGAGGAGATTGTACTCAACTGTCTCGGAAAACTCTCCAAGCCTTTCAAAAACCATTTTCGTGGTCAGAACTTCTCTTCCTTTTTCGGTTAATAACCAGCTAGCATTATCCTTTTCCAAAAATCCATCTTTCAAAAGCTTTTCCAGTCTGTTTCTGATGGTTTTCTCGCTAAGTTTTAGACCTCTCTCCCTCAGCATCTTCTCTATTTCATTTACCCTCAACCCCATTCTCGCCTCAGAAATCACTCTCAGAATTTCTAAATAAACCGTATCGTTCATAGTATCGTTCATAACATCACCTAACTAATATTTCCTCTCCACCGGCTCCCACTTCGTTATCGTAACCGGAATGTAATCGAACCTTGGCCCATCCTTCGTGTAGTAAGCCAAGGTGTGCTTCAACCAGTTAACATCGTCCCTCTTCGGATA
>QMZD01000115.1 GCA_003662985.1 Archaeoglobales archaeon
CTATGAAGATTACGTGCCGCAAGAGGATGCTGTTATTATTGAAAGACTTAAAAAGGCTGGAGCTGTAATCATAGGAAAAACGAATCTGCCTGAACTTGGGTTAATAGCCTACACTGACAACCCACTTTTCGGCCCTACAAGAAATCCTTGGGATCTGGAAAGAACGGTAGGCGGTTCAAGCGGTGGAAGTGCCGCTGCAGTCGCTGCCGGAATGATTCCTGTGGCAACCGGAAATGATGGAGGGGGCAGCATAAGAATTCCAGCATCTTTTTGTAACCTTTTTGGTTTAAAGCCGACCTTGGGGAGAATTCCATGCCATCCATCCATGCCAATCTTCATAGATTTGCATTCGGAAGGCTTTCTAACAAGATATGTGGAAGACACAGCTTTACTTCTTGATCTGACTGCCGGAAGGGATGAAAGGGACATGCATTCGTTACCAAAGCATCTAAGCTATGTTGAGGCCATAAAAGATTCTGTTGACGGCTTGAAGATCGCATTCTCACCCAATCTGGGATATGCAGTTGTCGATCCGGAGGTCGAGGGGATAGTGAGGAATGCTGTTTCTAAACTGGAAAAGTTCGGGGAAGTTGAAGAAATTGATATAAACGTTCCAAGTCTGGAGATGGAGCTTGTAACAAAAGTTGTGCTTGAAGTTACCACGATGATGGGAGATAGGATGGAAGAATGGAAAAAGATCACTTATCCACCGTATCTCGGTTTTATGGCTTTGGCGGAGTCCTTGAGCTACAAAGAATACATAAAAATTGAAGAAAGAAAAATGGAGCTGTGGAAAGCCCTAAAGCAAGTGTTCCAGAACTACGACTTTCTGGTTACACCTACAGTTGCGGTACCACCTTTCAAGCTTGGAGACATTGGAGTTTCGGAGATAAATGGGAAAGCTGTAACACCTTTAGCGTGGATGCCATTCACGTATCCGTTTAACTTCACATCACAGCCAGCAGCATCTCTTCCAGCAGGATTTACGAAGAATGGCTTGCCCGTAGGAATGCAGATAGTCGGTAAGCGATTCAAGGATGCTGATGTTTTGAGGGTTTCAAAGGCATATCAGGACATAAATCCTTGGCAGAAGAATAGACCCTTTGATTAGCTTGAGACTAAAAGTTATTTTGAGTTCAATCCCTACTTTAATTATCTATTTTTTGTTCTCCGGATTTCTCTGGGATCTCTGGGAATTAATCAAGAGGGGTGAATTCTTTCACTCGGACTCTGATTTCGCTAAAACCTCTTGATAACATCATATTATGAGTTTCAAATGCGGCTGAAATTGTATTTTTACTGCTCTTTGACACCCAGATTTATCGCAGCTTCAGCTATATCTGAGGAATAGCCCAGTATCCTAAATAAACTATCTATGATTGTTTTAAGCAGTAGAGCCTCTTTCAGTTCTTTACTCAGAATGTAGCCATAAAAATCCTCCTCATTTTTAAAAAAATCATCGCAGCTTTGAAGAACCTCTTCTGCAAGCTCGGCATCTGCCTTAAAAAATGATATGACTGCTGTTTTGAGCATGTCTCCCGAGAAATCTACGAGCTCACAGAGCTCTGGAACTGGTTTTTGAAGCATCAATAGAGATTCTGCTATTTTGGCAGCATGGTCGGCAACTCTTTCTAATGCTCTCACAACCGTTTGGAACTCCATCGTTTTTCCCTCAAGTCTGAGGGATTTCTTGACGTCTGGATAGTCGGATGCAAGCTTTAACAATCTTAAAATCAAAAAGTGGAGTTTGTCCGTTTCGTTTTCCCTGGCAATTATCGTGCTACAGATGTACTTATCAAATTCGGTAAAAGCCCTGCAGAAATCCGAGAACATGCTCTGGCAAATCCTAGACGTCTTCTCCAGAATATCCTCTGGTTTAAGCCTGTTCAAGTCAAGAAAAACCTCTATTCTTATCTCTTCTCCCAAATCTTCCATAATTTCAAATCCGATTAAAATTTCAGATGCGATTGATATCGCGTTTCTCTGTTCGTCGTTGTATATCTTAACATTCATTGAGTCATAACCCGCCAAGTAATAAGAGATGATCCTTCTTATTAGGGAATCCAGTGTGGATCCCTCGTAGTCAATCCTTGCCACCTTTTTCTCTCTTTCACCTCTTTCAGGGTAAATCGTTATCTTATCTCTTCCAATATCCAGCAAAACCACATCCCCACTTTTTAGCCCATTTTCAGCAACCCAGTTCTTGGGAAGAGTTAGAAGGAAGCTACCCTTTCCACTGGAGAATATTTTTCTTGCTTCAGCCATATTCCAAACAATTTTAGGGTGGTATATATACTTATTCCCTTCTAGATCTTTCTGTATATTTTCAATATATGTTATTTATACATACATTATATATAGATGTATATGTACTCTCTGGACAATCTACATATATCTTTCTGGGTTCCTGAAGAACATGAGCTGGAAAAATTGGGAGAACTTGGCTGTGATGGGAGTAATTCTGGTAATTCTTTTTTCAGGGTGTATACAGAATAGTGAAAAACCTACATCACTTCAGACACCAAAGGCAACAGTTCAAGAGACTGTAACAATCATTGGAAGCGGAGCAACTTTCCCTCAGCCGCAAATCGAGAAGTGGATTGATGTTTATTCAAAGGTAAAACCGAACGTTAAAATAGAGTATACAGGAAAGGGCAGTGGTGGCGGTCAGAACGATTTCAAGCAAGGACTTGTAGATTTTGCATGTAGTGATCCGCCTCTTAAAGAAAGTTTGTGGAGGGAGCTTGAGAAGAAGGGCGAACCTTTGCAATTCCCGATGATAATTGGGGCGGTTGTAGTTGCCTATAATATTCCAGGAATTGACAATCTGAAGCTTGATGGGAAAACACTGGCGGACATATTCATGGGCGAGATAGAGTATTGGGACGATGTAAAAATTAGGGAGCTTAATCCTGATGCTAACCTTCCTCATGAGAAAATCATAGTTGTTCATAGGAGTGATAGCAGTGGAACGACAAAGATCTTCACGACCTATCTTGGCTTGGTCAGTGACGAATGGAAGGAAAAAGTTGGGGCAGGGAAGACTGTAGAATGGCCAGTTGATAAACTTGGCAGGGGTGATGGTGGCAAAGGCAATCCTGGAGTGGTTGCGGCATTAAAAACGACTAAATACTCTGTTTGTTACACGGAGTTAGCCTACGTTTACAAAGAGAATCTGAAAATGGTTGCATTGAAGAACAAAGCGGGAAATTACGTTATTGCTTCGCCTCAAACGATAAAAGCTGCAGCGTCAGAGGTTAGCATAAATGTTCCACCACCAACAAAAGGGTATAAGGAGGATATGAAGGCTTTTCTGAATGCTGAGGGCGAAAACTCGTATCCAATTGTTGCATTCAGCCACATGTTGATATGGAAAAACTATGAAGACAAAGCCAGAGAGAATGCCATAAAAGAGTTTGCAAAGTGGATTCTGACCTTCGGTCAGAAGGACGAGAACATCGTTAAGGGCTACGTTGGCTTACCCCCTGAATTGTCAAGTAAATTGATTAGAGAGATGGGGTTGTAATGAGAGATGCATTCAGTGGTACATTTAGAGACACATTTAAGGTCTCCATACTGCCTTTTTCAGCTTTAATTTTTGGAATTTTTTTATTAATGCTATTGGTTTATTTTGCAAATTCAATCCAGATTTTCCAGAAAGAGGGAATAGAAATATACACAACAAACAAGTGGATAGCCTCTGAAGATCCTGAAAAGGAGTTTTATGGGGTGTTAGCAGCCATTTACGGGAGTATTTACTCTTCAGTTATAGCGGTTGTAATAGCATTACCTCTATCTATCTCATTTGCGGTATTTGTGATTGATTATGCTCCATCAAAGCTT
Organism: Archaeoglobales archaeon; assembly: GCA_003662985.1. Taxonomy (GTDB): domain Archaea; phylum Halobacteriota; class Archaeoglobi; order Archaeoglobales; family Archaeoglobaceae; genus Archaeoglobus_A. The sequence goes on from QMZD01000115.1 coordinate 3,844, forward strand.
AAAGAATGGTTTATTATTGCCACAGACATCATGGCTGGATTGCCGACTATAATTTACGGTATATGGGGAGCTTTTGTACTAGTGCCATTTCTCAAAGATTTTGTAATGTATCCTATATACAACCATCTGTCCTTTATCCCTTTCTTCTCCTTTGAACCACTCTCTGGCTACAGTTTTCTTTCTGCTGGCGTTTTGCTTGGAATAATGGTAACACCCTTTGCATCTTCAATAATAAGAGAGGCTTATCGTATGATCCCCTTCAAATACAGAGAAGCTGTTTTTTCGATAGGTGCAACGAGATATGAAGCAACTAAAATCCTGCTTTCATACATCAAACCAGCAATAGTTGCGGGAGTAATTCTTGCATTTGGAAGGGCGATTGGTGAGACTGTTGCAGTCAGTCTTGTAGTGGGAAACACATTCAACATCCATCCAAGCCTGTTTGCCCCAGGTTACACGATATCTTCTTTAATTGCCAATCAATTCGGCAATGCTTTCATTTATGAGTACATGGTCTCCGCTTTATTTGCAGCTGGGTTATCACTTTTCTTTGTTGGTTTAGCTGTAAATCTATTGGGGATGTACATCTTGAGGAGGAGAGTTCATGAATAGATTAGTAAAAGAAAAAGTTTTTCTTATTTCGATTACGGTTTTGTCACTTCTGGCAATATTACCCCTGTTTCACATACTCTTCAGTGTGACTGTCAACGGTTTGCCGGTGTTGGTAAAAGGAGGATTTGGATTTCTAACGGGAACTTTAGCATCGCCCGGTGATGGCCTAGGTGGTATTGGGGTTGCGATAGTTGGCACGTTTGTCTTAGTATTCCTTTCATCTCTTATTGGGCTCCCCATAGCAGTTGTAGCCGGAATTTACGCTGCTGAATATCCAAACAGTGCTATAGGCAGGTTAACAAAAACGTTACTGCAAATAATGCTCGAATTTCCTACAATACTAGTTGGGTTGTTTGTTATGCAGATAATAGTTGTGCCTATGGGCAACTACTCTGCCTTGGCTGGAGCTTTGGCATTGGCTATTGTCATGATGCCATACGTTGCTGTTTCAACGGAAGAGGCAATGAAAGAAATTCCATTTACTTACAGAGAGGCAGCATTCAGCTTGGGTTTGACTAGATTTAAAGTTGTTTTCAGAGTTTTGATGGGAATGGCAAGAAAAGGAGTTTTGACAGGAATTCTAATAGGAATGGCTAAAGTTGCTGGTGAGACAGCCCCTTTACTTTTCTCTGCTGGAGGAGCAAGTAGAGTTTACTTTATGGGTATAGATAAGCCCATAGGCGCAATCCCACTGTTGATCTACAATCTGGTCCAGCAACCTTACAAAAATTACCATCAGATAGCTTGGGGAGCAGCATTTGTTTTGATGCTAATTTTCCTTGCAATCTTCATCCCTATAAGGCTGAAAATTAAGGAGGTAAAGATATGAGGGCTAGAAAAAGTAAAGACAGGGGGGCTAAGAAAATTGAAACTGCAATTGAAACTGCAATTGAAACTGCAATTGAAACTGCAATTGAAACTATAAATCTGAATGTATACTACAACAGCAACCACGTTATCAAATCTGTTAGCCTTCAGATTCCTGAAAATGTTGTGTTTGCGATAATGGGTCCGAGCGGATGTGGAAAGTCGACTTTACTGAGAGCTTTTAATAGACTGATAGAATTGCAGGAAAATGCAAGGGTTGAGGGAGATATAAAACTGTATGGGAGAAGTGTATTCGAAATGAATCCGATTGAAGTTAGAAGGCAGATAGGGACTGTCTTTCAGCAGGTTAACCCATTTCCACACCTCAGCATTTACGAAAACGTTGCAATGGGATTAAAGTTAAACAAACTTGTTAAATCAAAAGATGAACTAAACAGAACGGTAGAGTGGGCTTTAAAAAAGGCTGCATTGTGGGATGAGGTTAAGGATAGACTTAACGATTTTGCCTCGAACCTGAGTGGGGGGCAACAGCAGAGACTTTGCATTGCGAGGGCTCTGGCTTTAAAACCGGAAGTACTGTTAATGGATGAACCTACGGCAAATCTCGATCCTATAGCAACCGAAAAAATCGAGGATCTGATTTATGAACTTAAAAAGGAGTATACGATCATAATAGTTACCCATTCACCTTCTCAGGCAGCGAGAGTGGCTGATTTCGTGGCTTTTCTCTACTTGGGAAAGCTCATCGAAGTTGGGCCTGTTGAGAAAATATTCGAGAATCCGGCTGAGAATCTTACGGAGAAATATCTTACCGGGAGGATTGGTTGAAGTGCATTTAATAGTTTGGAGAGTGTTAGGATGAAAAGACTTGAGAAGAGACTTGATAAGATTTTGGAGGAAATCCTTGAAATGCATAATCTTGCAAAAAGAAGTGCAGAGGCTTGCCTATCTGCAGCATCGGGAGATAAGAAAAGCAAGATAGA
>QMZD01000116.1 GCA_003662985.1 Archaeoglobales archaeon
CGCCAAACATCTCGAAATTCCTTGATGAGGTCATAGATCGCCTTAGAGAACAAACAGAACCCTATGTAATCCTGATTTCCCCATCTGAGGGGGCGGGGGTTGCCGAGTCAGGAAAAGGCGCCAGATTCAGGGTCTGGTCCCGAAGGGGTCCGAGGGTTCAAATCCCTCCCCCCGCATAGTTTTAGGAGTTAAATGCAGGGAGACAAAGTTACAGGGGTTAAATAGTAACAACACAGAGAAGCTTTTAATGGTGGACATGGACGAATGGAGATCCATCGACTACAGAGAGAGGCTTGAAAAAGAACTCAAAGCTTTGGAAAAATCGAATATCTCTGAGAGCAACAAGAAATTGATTCTGAGATATAAGAACTGGAGAATTGCCGATGGCGTAAGTTTTGCTAGGGTTCACAGAGAACTCGTCTCTTTAAGAGTTCTTTGCGAGAGGTTTGGAGTTGAGCTCGAAGAAATTGATGAGGAGAAGCTGATAGAGATTCTCGCTGCCATAGAGACTGCTGGATGGAAGCTTGCAACCAAAAACGAATATCGAAAGGAACTTTTATAGCTAAGATGAAGTATTTCAATACGATAGATAAGTTTGTAGAGTGGTATAACAGTAAAAGACCTCATATGAGCCTCAATCTGTAAGATCTAGAGCTCCATATCAGGCTTTTACGAGAAATCTTCCTGTTGAAGAGTTCTTGGTTATTCGTGGAGATGGTTGGGTTGCGGGGAGTGATTTCAGGAAAAAAGTCCGAGTAGAATTCTAGTTGAAAAATTTTTAAATAAGCAAGTTTTATCATAGTTGATAAAATTTAGAGAGTATCTGTAGATATTTATGAGTTCATTTCAGGCGTAGTAATTGCTGAATGCTGTTGTCTCCACCTTCAATCCAAGTTCTTCAATGATGCCTTTGAATTCGTATGGAATTTCAACGCTGAAGTTCTCCTCTTCCAATGGTTCACAGTATCCTCGTATCGGAAAACTGGAATCGGTTTAAACCGCACTTAATTTTTTATCCGGTCACGCATTACTTCTATCGAGGCATTTTTGACCTTGCAACCATTTCCATTTTGAATTTTTTACATATTACCAAACTTCACACTATTTACTATTCTTCATCTAACATTCTAACATCTAACATTCTAAACGTCTACAATCTTCTCAACAAAGCATGCTCATGGAGTTTTATAGCCAATGCTAAAAATCCAATCGAAAACCCAGCTAAAATGATAAAATCGAGGTAGAGTGGTAAGAAGGAACTCATTCCAAGCGATACCCTTACTATATCTGTGAAGTAGGTTAGTGGAGAAAGCATTGAAATCGTTTTTCCCCAAGCGGGAAGTTCCTGAATGGGGATGAAAATTCCACTTATAAATATAAGCGGAAAGCGAATTAGCGAGGAAATCATCATGATGGTTGAAGGTAAGTTCGTTGGATAGGCTGAAAATAGCAGGCCCAAGCAGGAAAAGCAGAAAGCAGCCAGAATTATTGCTGGAATTATGACAGGGTTTAACATCAGCCCAAAGCCCAAAGCTAAAAGCAGTGGGACGATGGATATGCCGATTCCGAAAGTGATCGATGCAAGAATGTCTCCAAAAACAATTGTGGTCGTTGAAATGGGACATGTGAGCAGTCTTTCGAGTGTTCTCATCTGTCCTTCCCATGGAGCTATAACTGGCGAGACAGAAGTTGAGGCAAAGAAGACGGTCATTGAAATCAACCCTGCAATCAGAAAGTTCAGGGGTAAATTTCTGCCAATCCAGAACGCTAAAAATAGGAATAAAGGTAGTAGAATACCGAAGATTACAACCGGACCTTTCAGATAGTACATCACTATATCTTTCTTTGCAATTGCTAGGCACTTCATCTTTCCATCTCCAAGAGCTTTAAAAAAGCATCCTCGAGTGTTGGAGTTCGGGTGTTAATCGAGATCATCTTGGTACCGCTCTTTCTCGCAAAATCTACAACCTCGCAAATCGTTTTATATGGATTGGTTGTATAGATTACATACTTATTTCCAAATCTTTCCGCATTTTCGAGATTTAATACTACTTTGTCTCCAAAGCTTACCTCAATTGCAACATTTCCACCAACCCTACTCTTCAATCTCTCAGGAGTATCTATTGTGACGATTTTGCCCTTGTTTACTATCGCAACCCTGTCGCATAGCAGATTTACCTCATCCATATTGTGGGAGGTTAGAAAAACGGTCTTTCTTTCATTTGCTATCTCCAAAATCTTTTCCCTTATCATCCTCGCACTTTGAACATCCAAACCACTTGTCGGCTCATCCAGAAAAATTATTTCCGGATCACTTATCAGAGCCATGGAGAGCATAAGTCTTTGTTTCATACCTTTTGAAAATCCTCTGACCTTTGCATCTTTCCTTTCATGAATCCCAAACTCTTTAAGCAGTTCATTGGCTCTCGCTTCTGCTTCACTCCTACGCATCCCATAGAGACTTGCGATGAGCATTATATTCTGCCAAGCCGTTAAATCAGGATATGCGTTGGACACTTCAGGCAAAACTCCGATTGACTGTTTTGCCTTTAAGGTATCTCTAACAACATCGTAGCCATTTATTCTCGCTTTTCCAGAATCGGGTTTTAATATGCATGTTAGAATTCTAACCGTAGTGGTCTTTCCAGCCCCGTTTGGGCCAAGAAATCCAAAAATCTCTCCTCTTTTTACCTCAAAAGATATGCCCCTCAAAGCTTTAACATTCCCAAAATTCTTCTTAAGCCCTTCAGCTTCAATGACAATCATTCTTCCACCAAGGGTATTACAATTTTTTTAGCCTTCAACTTCCAGAGTTTTTGTGGCGCCCCTTTCTGTTCGATATAACCGGCAACTTCCACTATTCCCGCATTTTTCAATTCTGCCAAGTGATAGTATAAACCTGAAGAGGTTACGGTTTCATCTTTCTTAAACAAGCACTCAAATATTTCTTTCGTGCTTTTAGCTCCATCCTTTATGCAATCTATGATGAGCCATCTCGTTGGGCAGTGAAGTGCCCTAACCACCCGTCTGAAATCTTCAAAGTTCTTGCTCTCCACCCAGTGTTCGCCGCAATTCATGCACATCTTACCACAATATTTGAGTTTTTAGCATGAATATTATGGTAAAATTTATAAATTTTATGGTGAAATTCGGAATAACTTTCTCAATTCTTCTATTCTATATCCCAACTTTTAGCCGAGTTTATTGTTTCTTATCATTTCGAATTTCCTCCGTTTACATCCACCTAGTTTTTTTATTATTTTATACTAAATCGAAAACATTAATTTCTCGGCTTTAACTTAGAATTGCAGGTAATAACGATTACATGCGATGAAGTAAATGCTAAACATTTAATTGGGCAAACAAAAGAGGAAAGAAAGAGAAAATTTAGAAAATGAGAAATCAAAACTAATTCAACTAATATCATGTAATAATTTGATCAGAAAAGCTTTTTTACATGCACCGCACTTCTAAAAACATGCACTCCCCCGCATACGGCTTTTTTGATCTTTATTTTCAATATTGGGGTTTGAGATCCATTTTCAAGAGATGTCGAGATGTTAGTTCGATTTTACGAGCTTCAGCTGTCAATATGAAATACCAATAATATGACGTCCAGAAATAACTCTGGATCATAAAAAATTTGATGATCCACTCTAGGAAAAGGTAGGTTACTTTGCCAATGTCAAAGATTATCGCTACTTCTGATTTTCTACAGAAGGGATGTTCAAGCGATTAGATTTCGTAAAAAATTTCTGGTAAGCAAGAAGGTAACAAAAAATTAAAGTATGAGTCTGATAATTTATCCAATATCAACTCATAATTTTTTGAGCCAAAACTCAATGTTGGCTGTATGAAGAAAAAAGAAGTTGAACTTAAAAGTAACAAGAGAATACTGATGGTGGATAACGATGCAGGATTTCTAAAGATACTCGGGCTTATGCTTTCGGATTACGGCTGTATATGCGCAACCGATGGTGAGGCAGCTGTAAAACTTTACCTAAAGTTCAGACCCGCTCTTGTTCTTTTAGAGGTGGTTCTACCTAAAATGAACGGGATAGAGGCTACTAGGAAAATTCTTGAAGTGGATCCGGATGCAAAAATAATCGGGCTTACCTCTCTCAGAGATAGGAGTAAGGATATACTTGAGGCTGGAGCGATTGACGTAGTGGAAAAGCCATTTAGAAGGAGAGAGTTGCTTGAAATCGTTGAAAGATATCTGAGCGATAAACCCAGATTCAAGTCTTGATTCAATTACCCACTATTTTTGAAGATCAAATTAAAATATAAACATAAAATAAAAATTTAAATTAAATTAACCCTTTTTTGCTGGTTTTTCAACGGCTTTTGCATATTCTCCGAATTTGCTGAACATTTCTTCCTGCTGCTTTTCAATCTGGTCGAGCAATTTCTTGAAGTTATCGATAACCTTACTCTGAGATTCAACGTAGAGATCGATGGTCTTTTTCAAACTGTCAAAACTCTCTGACGGTACAACTTGCTTTAAATAGAGTTCGTACATGCTCACATAGCTATCGCTCGCAACTTTCAGCATATCTAGGGTTGTTTTCGTCATGCTGAAACCCATCTTATAGAAAAACTTTGTCGTCTCTAAAAAGTCTTTAAATTCCATTTTTTCACCTCCTCAACCTTCTTTTACGAGTATAACCTTCACTATATCCCCATCGTTAATTTTCATCGCTTGTCTATCGGCTTCAGGAATTGATATTCTTCCACCACTCTGAACTTTTGCTCTGAAGACGGCCATATTGCTATTCATAACATTTAGCTGAGCAAAACTCTTTGACATCGCAGCAAATGTCTGAAGCATGTTTCGCTGAAATTCAGCGAACTCGTTCCATGTTTTTTGTATCGTCTCTAGATACTCCTTAGGTGTCATAACCAAGAGTCAGTCCAGAGATATATAAACTTTATGGTAATAAATGGTAATTAAAGACATTAAATACCATCTACCAGATCAGCAATTTGACTTCTCCACTCACCACCTTTTCATCACCGACATAGCAACCGATCTCTAGAGTAAACCTATTCTTGTTTTTACCAACGACTTCACCTTTCACCTCCACAACATCTCCAATGCTAACAGGTTTGAGATAGCTGAAATCAGTTTTCAACAGGACGATTATACCAGGCATCTGAGCAACAGCAGCAGACACCAAGCTTGTAGTTAGCATCCCATGTGCAACCCTTTTTCCAAACTTCGTTTGTGATGCGAATTCATCATCGAAATGGATCGGATTCCAGTCACCAGAGACCAGTCCGAAAGCATAAACGTCTGCTTCAGTTATCTTCTTAGAATAGCTTATCTTGTAGCCTATATCGACCTTTCCCGCCTGTTTTTTAAACTCTTCAATTTCTCCCCCACTCGCAATGTAGTTCTCTCTCAGTCCTTCAAATTTTTCGAGTTTCATGTTTGAGTTTTTGTTTAGGATAATTTAAATCTTTGTTAGCCTAGCAAAGAGGAGCTACCATCCCGTAATTTTAATCACAGGAACTATCTATCCTATTGTGTACTTTTTGAGCAATATCCTCTGAACTTGCAGATTGAATTCTTGTTAAAACTGCAACCAGTATCATCACATTCCCAATTGATCTTAGATACAGGTTCATTATAATTTTTAAAACGGGCCTTCATACCAAGATCTATTTCTCCTTTTCCCCCCTCACCCACTCTTTCCTTCCCAGCAGATCCCTCAAAACTCCTCCTCAGATTTGCAATAAATTTTTCTGAATTTTCAATGAACTCGATTTGAAAGTCTAACGATGATTCTATGGGTTTCCAGAAAAAGTTGTACATCTCATTCGGCATTGACGTCTTTAAAAACCACTCAGCCAAATTTTTCTGCGTTTTTATCCACAATTTGTTCATTTAATCCAACCTTCAATTGTTCTAAGAACGGCTGCATTTATACCAAACTCTATCATGTTGGGAGTGTCAAAATAACAAAAAATAAATAAAGAAAATACAAATTATGCAACCAACACTAACCCAACTAATAGAAGAAATAAAAGCTACAAAAGTCTTTCGTCGCACTATTATATTTCTTTGGCTTGTCTTTGAGGAAAACGAGTCAGTTTCTATCTCTTTTCGATAAAATAAGTCACGAATCAGTAAGATTATACTTTCATAGGCTCAAAAAAGTTATTGATCGACCAACAAAGAAAGAGAGAAGGTTGATTGCATA
>QMZD01000117.1 GCA_003662985.1 Archaeoglobales archaeon
AGTTTTTTCGGTCCCTTTTATAAGACAGGAAAAGCCCCAAGCGGTTTTCAGACCCTCTCTGTATGGGTTGTTATCATAAACAACGACGATACTCACATTTTTGGCGGTGGTTATAGAGATGTTATCCTCTTTCATGGCCTGTTCCTCCTTTGGAAAGCTAATAACACCTAACAACCCCAAGAATATTAGAATGAAAAGGGTTAGCAAGATCAATATTTTTTCCGTTCTCATTGAGGGTATATCTATATCGATACCTCTGCTTTTAAAAACCTACCAAGGGGTTCGCTTTTGGAAATGTTTGGAAATGTTTTGAAATGTTTGGAAATGTTTTGAAATGAGCATCCCAATAGCATCTAGAAATATCTTGGAAGTAAAAAAGAAAAAGGTAGTATCGGAGTAGTATCGGAATATCAGGTATTTTAGAGTGTCTTTGGTTTGTATCAAGTTTTGTAGCTCTTGGGCATCCCGAGGATGTGTTCTCCTACATAAGCTAGAGCCATCTGCTGTGTAACGGGAGCAAGTCTTATGAGATTAACTTCTCTCCACCACCTCTCGACGTCATATTCTTTGGCGTACCCATAGCCACCAAAGCTCTGCATCGCCCAGTAAACCGCCTTTACGCCCGCCTCAACGGCTACAAGCTTGGCCATGTTGGCATAGGTTCCAACGTCTCTATAGCTTGCCTGATTATCGAAGAGAGTCGAGGCTTTGAAGTTCATCAGGCGAGCAGTCTCGAGGGTTGCGTAAGCTTCTGCGATAGGGAATTGCAAGCCTTGATAGCTTCCGACGGGCTCGTCAGCAAAGACCTTTCTCTGTTTAGTGTACTCAACAGCCTTGCTTATAGCGAGCTTCCCTATACCAACGGCTGCTGTAGTAAAGCTCATTCTTTCGGGGTTCAAGGTGTCGAGCAGAGAATACCAACCTCCATCAAGGGGTGGCATAAGGGCGTTTTCCGGCAACCTGAGATTGCTTATACTTACCTCACATGTTTTTGAGTAATTTATACCGTGTTTGGGGATGGGGTTAACCTTTACAGCTGGATTTGGAAGGTCGGCAAGGAAAAGGCTTATTCCGTGAGTCTTTTTAGGGGCTTTCTCTTTTGGTGTAGTTCTGGCTATTATAAGCATCCCTTTTGCTCTATCAGCCCCGCTTATGAAGATCTTGTTTCCATTGATGACCCACTCATCTCCATCCTTTACAGCTGTTGTCCTCGTATTCAGGGTGTTGGTGCCTGCATCAGGCTCGGTTAAAGCCATACAGAATTCGAGCTCTCCCTTGGCTATTCCGGGCAGGTACTTCTCCTTCTGTTCCTCCGTTCCATGCCTGACGATGCTCATCCCGCCGAATACTTCGGTTAAAACGAGATACCACACTCCCGCCATCCCACAGCCATTTGCAGCAAGTTCCTCCATTGCTATAAGCAACTCCGTCATCCCCATTCCGGCTCCGCCGTATTCTTCAGGAATAACTATGCCCGTAAACCCGGCTTTACTCAACGCCTTCCAGAATTCCTCGCCGAACTCCCCATTTTCTTCCTTTTCTCTCCAGTACTCGGGAGGAAAATCCTTCGCTATATCCCTTGCAGAATTGGCGATCATCTTCTGCTCTTCAGTAAATTCAAAATCCATTTTTTCACCTCTGCCTTTTGTATCTCCTAAAAACAAAAATTAGGAAGGTTTGAAGTAGAGTATATCTGTTATTTTACCCTCTCTCTCCCCTCTCTCTTTCAACACGGGTTTAACTTTCATTCCTATATAAACGTCCTCTGGCTCGACCTCCCCGAGTAAATGAACCATGCAGCCGTCAGTACCGTCCATATCGATTATTGCATAGATCTCGGGTTTTTCTAGGGGTTTCTCGTCCTTATCGAGTCTTGCAACTGTGAATGCCCTTACGCTCCCCTCACCGCTCACTTCGACATATTCCGTCTCGCTGAAATCGAACTCGCAGTACATCCTCGGAGGGAAGTAGACCTTTCCGCATTTCTTGCATTTAGCGGCGATGAACTTTTCTTCATCCTTCAAAGCCTTAAAGAATCTGTCTCCTGCTTCTCCGCTTGTGTAAATCCAGTAAAGCTCGATTCTACCCTCCCAGTGCCTCAATTCATTTGGGTTTACTATCTTCTCGTTAAACATGATACCACCTCTCACCTCTCTTTTCACTTCTCCATAGGTTTCCAGTATTTGATGTCCGTTACAGATCCTTCCCTCTCCTCTTCAGGCTTCCACACAGCCTTGACCCTCATTCCTATATAGACATCCTCTGGCTCAACCTCTCCAAGCACGTGCATGAATGCCATATTCTTAGAGGCTCCATCTACAGCTATCACGGCCACGATGATGGGCTCTTTGAGCGGTCTTGCATCGGGATCGATGTATGAAATAGAGAAGGTCTGCACCGTTCCTGTATCCTGCACGTAAACCCAATCATCGATCGGTTTGTAGCATAGCTCACAGAAAATTCTCGGTGGGAACAGTATCCTTCTGCATTTGTTACATTTCGTTGCTATTAGCTTACCCTCTTTAAGCTCATTCAAAAACCTGCTAATTGCCTGCCCAGCAGTCCACGCATATCTCATGTCTGGGTGGTCTTCGACATAAGTCACCTTTTTCTCTTTTATGTCTGAATCTTTGAGAGGGGTTCCCGGTGCTTCGGGCGGGCATGAAATATCCTTCTTACCGACTGACATCTCAATCACCTCTTGTTAGACATCACCATAACGGTTCCAACCTGCATCAGATCTCCCCATGCCTGGCAAACGCCTGTGGTTACCTCCTTTGCCACCTGCCTCTTTCCAGCTCTGTATGCCAGCTGCCAGTAGAGCTCGCATGCCTTCACTCCCATCGTGGCTGCGATTGGGTTTCCAACACCAAGCAAACCTCCTGATGGGCTGCATGGAAGATCTCCATCTCTTGCTGTAACACCTTCTTTCGTTAAGATCGGGGCCTCACCCTTCTTTGCCAGTCCTAGGCCTTCCATATGGTGCAATTCCTTATAGTCGAATGGATCGTAAGGCTCGGCAACATCAATCTCTTTTCTCGGATCTGTTACGTGTGCCATCCTGTAGGCCATTTTGGCAGCCTCAGCTACATACCTCGGGAAGTAGAGGTCTCTATTTGTCCACATAGTCGTGTCAAGAGCCCAGCCAACTCCCGTAACCCAGACTGGGTTGTCAGTTACTTGCCTTGCTATATGGGGTGCGACCATTATCAGCGCTGCTGCTCCATCCGAAGGTGGGGATACGTCGAGCCTTCTTACTGGCAAGGCCATTGGCTCGCTGTTGAGGACATCCTCTACCGTAATCTTCTCAGCAAGCTGGGCACATGGATGATCGAGAGCATTTGCCTTGTTTTTAACGGAAACGAGGGCTATGTCCTCATGCTTTATGTTGTGGACATGCATGTACCTGTTCATCTCAAGGGCAAAGATCCAAATCAGGTTCGGGTTCAAAGGCCTATCGAGTATCGGATCCCAGATGTATTTGAAGGCTGATTGCGGGTGTGGATAGCTGGAGGACATCTTCTCCTCGCATACAACCAGGCAGATATCTGCTAGTCCGCTAGCAACATGCCAGTAACCTGCTATTGGAGCGAAGACTCCGGTTCCACCCCCAACGAAGACCCTCATGTAGGGTCTATCACTTCCACCTGAGCCATCAAGCAAGTACTCTCCTTTCATATGCAGACCATCAAAAGTATCAGGGGCAGAACCCATTACGACCATCTCAATATCGCTTAGATCCATATCAGCCTCTTCCAACGCCTGCTTTATAGCCAGATATGAGAGTTCTTTTCCTGTTTCGTTAAGTCTTCTCTTAAAGGTGGTCATTCCCGCTCCAACAATTGCCACATCCTGCTTTTTATGGAACTTCAAACCGCTTATTCTTTCAACTTTCATCTGCATCACCTCATCTTCAACCCTCACACTCCAAATACGGCAACAGCTCCACTGGCTGTCGGTATGTACCTCCACGCCTGAGCTACGCCCGTTTCAGCATCAACCTGTCTCCTTCCTGCCAATCTACGTAGCTGTAGAACGATTTCAAGAGCTTTCTGTCCACCAGTAGCCTCCAAGAGGTTTCCAATTCCTAGACTACCGCCAGAAACGTTTACCGGCAATTCACCATCCTTTGCGAAGTATCCTTCCTGCATCAGGGTTCCGGTTTCAAATCTCTTCGAGAGTTGCAAAGCTTCGATGTGCTGGAACTCCTTAAAAGCAAACCTATCATCAACCTCTGCTATGTCAATCTCTTTTGCGGGATTCGTTATTCCCGCGAGCTTGTAAGCCATTTTTGCTGCTTTGTAAGCATAAGCGGCGTTAAAGCTCATTGTGTCGTAGTTGCTCGTCTCACTCCACCAGCCCACTCCCTTAACCCAAATTGGTGTATCCGTTATATCCCTTGCAACATCTTCATTTGCAAGCACGAAAACTACTGCGCCGTCAGATCTCGGAGCGATTTCGAGCTTCCTCATGGGATCGAACACCATTGGGCTGTTGAGAACATCCTCTACCGTTATTTTTGATCCATAGGGGGCTGAAGAATTCCTTAAAGCGTTGTTCTTGTTTTTGACAACAACCTCAGCGAGTTGCTCTTCAGTTATGCAGCATTCGTTGACATACTGTGACATCTCAAGGGCAGCGAAGTAGTAAGGATGGGCGTTTCCAATCTCTCTCAACCAAATCGGATCCATTGCAAACTTTATCGTCTCTCCAAACGTCAGTATATCGCTCGCCTTGCTATGTGCTTCCACAACCGCTATGTCGGCGAGCTCGCTTTTTATCTGCATGTAGGCTGTGGCAACTCCAAACAGGAAATCAGCACATACAGTACATGTGGGTTTTAGAACCCCTCCAAGCTGATCGGGGACGAACTCATCGAAAATGGCAAAACCCTCCCAGATGTCTTCGGCGCAGGTGACGATGCTATCGACATCTTTTCTTGGATTTATTCCGGCATCGTCGTACGCTCTTGCAGCAGCCTCCAAAGTTATCTCTTTCCAGTGTAGGTCTGGTGTGTTTGCGTTGAAACCAGAATAGCCAACTCCAACAACTGCAACTTTCATTTAACCACCTCTTTATAAACCTTGGAAGGTAGCCTTCCAAAAGCAATGTTTTCCATTAAACCACCTCTAACACGATTACATTTTCTAAATTAAACACTATTTAAAATTTCCTTTTTTTAATCGTTGCCTTGTTTATTCTTTAAAAATGAAATAAGAATGTAATGAAAAATAATTGACTGTATATACTCCAGAGTAAAAATATTGTATATTTTTATAGAATTATAGTTCAACCTTAAACTTAGCACCCTTGCTGATTATGAGCCCGTAGGGATCAATTTCTTCTCTAAGGGTTTTCAGTTCCTGCGCGGTCGGCGGGTCAAGTTCGACAACATTCTCAGCGACAAGAGGCTCTATCCCCATATCATCCAGCACTTCATCTACCGTTAGTCCTCTAAGCACACCCAACAGTTTTAGCTCTTTCGTTTCCTCATCGAAACCGAACATACCTTTGGAGGTTATCACTCTGAAAGGCCCAGATTCAGCGGGAAGTCCAACCTCCTCTCTCGTTTTTCCATCCATTCTGTGGCCGGGGGAGGTTATGAAGTCGCATCTCTCCACGAACCTCCTCTTCTCGTGGGCCATGACGATAATAGTTTTCCAGCAGTAGCTCGCAACCTCGTTTCCTCCACCGCTTCCCGGAAACCTTACTTTTGGTCTGCTATAGTCATCTCCGATCATCGTTGAGTTTATGTTTCCGTATCTGTCGATCTGCGCCGCCCCAAGCATTCCGTAGTCGATGTATCCAACCTGAGCATAGCTGAACGCGAGATTCATGCTGCACCACTGCAAGCTGCGATAGGTGTTTGATGGCCCACCCATTGTTCCCCTGAGGAATGGGGTCCTGCTTTGAGGGCCGATAGCTCCAAACTCGAAAACTTGCACGATGTTTGGTGTGTAAAGTTTCTCGGCGAGAATTGCAACGACTTGCGGCACTCCCCATCCCACGAAGATCGTTTTATTGTCTTCAAGCAATCTTGCAGCATTGCATATCATGAATTCCGTATCGGTAAATTCTACTTCCATTCTTCCACCTCCATTATCTGTATCCCTCAAGGATCTGTGAGTTCTGGATCAGCTCCTTAAGCCTTTTGACACCAACTCTCTTCTCCAGAAACTCTTCATGGTTATCAACGCTGTATA
>QMZD01000118.1 GCA_003662985.1 Archaeoglobales archaeon
ACCCTATTAGGGGATAAATAATATTTATGTTTTTTTCTTATACGATCTAGTTTTCCGGGAAAAATGGTCGGGTTGGACAGTATCTTGGAAAGTTACACCCTAAGAATGGAAGAGTTAAGGTTAATAAATAGTCAGCAGGCTCAGTATTTTTAGATGCATCGTTCAACTTAAGATTTTCTTTTCCAGCTTTTTCGCATACTCTTTATCATTATACGCCTTGAGACGCTTTAGAGTTGTGTCATATAGATCTATTATTTCTTCCTCAAGGGCTGTTTGATAGTTTGCGGATGGATCTATTTCTTCCAGCATCTGAATGAGGAGGCTTCTTTCTTCTCTTGGCATTACCTTGGGATCCGTCATCGCTGCAGCTCTGGCATAGATTCCCTCATCCAGCAAGTGCCTTAAAGCCTTAAATGGTAGCTCATAGTACTTTCCAATTGCTCCCGTCCTCAGAGTGAATCCCTCAGGAGTTGCGGCTTTTATCGATACTCTGACGTAGATCTTCTCTTTAAAATCTGCAAGTCTTTTGACATAACTCCTATCATTTCCTAGCAGTATTCCGTTTGTTTCTAGGATAAAGAAATATTCAGAGTTGTTAACGATTTCAAGGAGCTTTAGGAGATGCTTCTTACCGATGGTTGGTTCACAACCCGACAGACGGAGCTTGTCTACAGCTGGAATTCTCTTCTTCCAGTATTTGGAGTAGGTTATGCCCTCTTTTGCCGCTTTAAAGAGCTCAAATGCGGCCTGCTCTGGGGAATAGAATCTTCCATACCTCTCGGGAAAATCTCTACTCCAGCCGGACCAGCAGTATATGCATCTTAGGCAGCAACCAACGGCATAACCAGTGGCAATTCCTCTGTAAACGGGGACAGAATAGAACGAGGTGTATTTCCTGAGCTGCCCTTCAGCTGTGCTTTTGGTTACTATTTCCTCAGTCTGCTTAGCGAGATCTAGAGGATTAAATGGCTTAAAATCAGGGGTTAAATACCTCTGGTAATTCATCCGATAGTTCATCTCACCACGATCTTTATTTTATTGAGATCCGCGATTCCAAGACCACTTTCAGCTGCAAGCCTTATATGTCCTATGGAAAGGGAATTTAAGCCTAAATAGCTTGCGGCTACGGTATCTGCAGCTACAGGATCGTCCGAGATTATCATCAAACCCATTTTCTTGGGCCTTGATGAAAGTTCTCCTCCTAAGCCCGCGATTCTTCCATCTATGACTGCCAAAGATGGCCTGAGATACGTATTAATGTCTACTATGCTCTCATCGAGCTTTCGGTGGAATCTTCCCTTCTTCGCCACCCTTCCCTTAACTCCAAGAGTCGCTCCAAGCATGTTCTTCAACGATAACGAAACTCCAGTAATGGAGTGCTCTTTCAAAATCGGAACTGAAACAAGGTAGGAGTCTTTAAGCGTTAGTGGGAACTCAAATTCCTTAAGGAAAAGAGCATTGGGGTTTCTTCTTATCTCATATCCATCTACGTTAAGATCTACTAATTTTGCATATTTTTCAAGTTTCTTATAACCAAGTTTTTCAAAAGCCTCGACGGTCTCACACCACCCAGAACCTTCAGCGATTATAACCTCGTATCCCCTCTTCCAGTAGTACTTCGCCAGAATTTCGACCACATCAACAGGAGTTGTTGTGGGAGGCGGATTTGCGTTTATTAAGTTCGGTTTCAGAACAATTTTTTGTAGTGTTGGGGAAGGAAAACCTTCAAGTGTCTCTTCAAGTTTCATTTCATCTTTAATTATCACAACCCTACTGCTCATTTCCATTACAATACTCTGTGAACCTATTTAACAATTTGGAGGTTCAAACTCAAATCATGTATCATTAGCTTGTTGTCTTTTCCCGAAATTATTTCCTAGTCAACTAAACAGCTACTTGAAGTTAGATGAAAAACAAAAAGTGGAGATAAGAAAAAGAGAAACAAAGAAGGAAACAAAAGGAATAGCAGAAATGAGTTTCAACATAGAGCAAAATCTTCAGGTTTGAAAGACCCCTTTGGAGAATAGGGTTGGGCTATCTTTGGAAAAGTGAATCATCCACAAACGAATGGGAAGATAGCCAAGATGGGTATTTTGACATGATAATGAATTTAATCGCAAATATTATATATATCATAAATTTTTTGTTTATCATGTTAAAAAAATGTAGAGAATGTGGAGAAACTTTGATAGATGGGCCACCTCAGGAAAGATCAGCCGAATCGGAAAGGTTCAAAGTTACTATAAAAGGCATACCAACAAAGATCTGCCCAAGGGGATGTGATGGATTCTACTGGTATTCACCAGACTTGGGAATGGAAGTGATAGACACGCTTGATGGTAAATCAGAAAATATCGCCCGTCTGAAGGGTTTTTTCAGGTACCGTCAATTATGCAGGAATTGCAAAAAGGAGCTTGAACCTGCGGAAAATAAGGTTTTTAAGTTTGAAAAGAAGTGCAGAAAAGGTACTGTAATCGAGATGATTATTTCTGCACCTTCCCTGTTCTGCAGTCGATGTAATCTCTATTTTCTACCTGCACAAACTGCCTCATGGGGGGATAGCTATTACGGGGAACTTACGGATGTTATTGCCAAAGCGTTAAGCAAGGATCTGATCTGGAAATAAAATTGGAAATGAAACATTATTTTTATTGATGGTATTACTGTAAAAGACCCACATGAGCTTAGATGATGGGAAAATCCTGGTAGGCTTTTCTTAGAAGATTACCTTGAATCTAGTTATGTGGAAGATACATGAAAGTGTTTGATGTGGAAATAATTTTAGGAAACTACGTTGTCATTAGCTTATCGAAAATTTTATATATTGCAAAACTTAACTTTAAGTTAGTAACAAAAAGGTCAGTAGGTGATAGAGTGGTATCCGTAGATACGATACTGGAAATCCTGGGGAATGATAGCAGGAGAAGGATTCTCTCCCTGCTGGCCAAAAAACCATGTTACGTTAGCGAAATATCCTATGCCCTGAAGATGGCACCGAAGGCGGTGATAGAGCATCTTGAGAAGCTCGAGAAGGCTGGCTTAATCAGGAGTTTCGAGGATGGAAGGAGGAGATACTATTACATAGACAGAAACATGAGGCTCGAGATCTCAATAGCTCCTCACATATTCAAAACAAGTCTCGTTAACGAAGTGGATAACATGGATAAGCTGATGAAGGAATTCTTCACGATTCAAAAGAAGATAAGTGAGATATCATCGAGATTCATGGAGAGCACACTCGCAGATATTTATAGAAGTCTGAGAAGCGTCGAAGAAATCCAGAGAAAGTTTTCAATGATCCAGAGTTACCTCTCATTGAGGGCTAGTGAAATCTTTGAGAGATTCCTAGATGAGATAGATAGGTGTGTGGAGGATGATTACGAGAAAATAGTTCTCCTTGCCCTCTCAAAAGGTGCTAAGAGAATCTCAGACATATCTGAAGAGTTTGGCGTTCCGTACGCTGAGGTTGAGAGGGCAATTGAGAGATTAAAGAAAAAAGGTGTTGTTGAAGAGGTAAGAAATAGAAGAGGTTATGAAATTATAATAAAGTGTAAATAAATTAGGAGGTTAGAATTAGGAGGTGATACTCATGGGTAAAGATGAGGTTACGTTAAAGGTAGGAGAAGCATACTACAGAGATGTAGGAAGGGGCATTGCTAGGCTTGATCCCAAAATAATGGAAAAAATGGGGATTCAAAGTGGGGACGTCATAGAAATCATTGGTAAGGAATCCGTTCCAGCGATAGTCTGGCCTGGGTATCCAGAGGATAGGGGAAAAGAGATCATCAGGATAGATGGGAGCATACGAAACAACGCCGGAGTCGGTATCGACGACAAGGTGAGAATAAAGAAGGTTACAACAAAACCGGCAGAGAAGATCACTCTCGCTCCGATGGAGCCTGTGAGGCTTATGGGAGGTGAGGCTTACCTCCTTAGAGTCCTCGAAGGGAGGCCTGTGAAAAAGGGTCAAAAAATCAGAGTGGAGATCTTCGGCCACACGCTAACTTTTGTTGTTACTGCTACCAAGCCAGCTGGAGTGGTTATCGTTTCGAGAGGGACTCAGATCGATCTCAAGGAGAAACCAACGGAAGAACTGAAAAGAGCTGTTCCAACCGTTACCTACGAAGACATTGGAGGACTAAAAAGGGAGCTAAGGCTTGTCAGAGAAATGATCGAGTTGCCGTTGAAGCATCCAGAGCTCTTCCAGCAGGTAGGGATCGATCCACCAAAGGGAGTCTTGCTTTATGGTCCACCAGGCACGGGAAAGACCTTGATAGCTAAAGCTGTTGCCAATGAGGTTGATGCCCATTTCATAACCCTTAGCGGGCCTGAGATAATGAGCAAGTACTATGGAGAGTCGGAGCAGAGGCTGAGGGAAATCTTTGAGGAAGCAAAGGAGAACACTCCGGCGATAATCTTCATAGACGAAATAGACTCCATTGCCCCAAAGAGGGAGGAGGTAACCGGAGAGGTTGAGAGGAGGGTAGTTGCCCAACTTCTAGCCCTCATGGATGGTCTTGAATCGAGGGGAGAAGTGATAGTAATCGCCGCCACGAACAGACCTGACGCGATAGACCCCGCTTTAAGAAGGCCCGGAAGATTCGACAGAGAGATTGAGATAGGCGTCCCCGACAGAGATGGCAGATACGAAATCCTGCAGATTCACACTAGGAGTATGCCTCTCGCAGAGGATGTTAATCTGGAAGAGCTAGCAGAGCTCACTGTAGGATTCGTGGGTGCAGATCTGGAAGCTCTCGCAAAGGAGGCTGCAATGCACGCGATAAGAAAGATGCTCGAAACAGGAAAAATCGACATTGAAGTTGAAGAAATTCCATCCGAGGTGCTAGAATCGATAAAGGTAACGAGAGAGGACTTCCTTGAAGCTCTGAAGAATATCGAGCCGTCTGCAATGAGAGAAGTTTTGGTTGAGGTTCCGAACGTTAGGTGGGGTGATATTGGAGGGCTTGAAGCTGCGAAGCAGGAGCTTATGGAGGCCGTTGAATGGCCGCTGAAGTATCCAGAGGTGTTCAAGGAGGTCAACATCAAGCCACCCAAGGGTATACTACTTTATGGTCCACCAGGCACAGGAAAGACCCTGCTCGCTAAAGCAGTAGCAAATGAGAGCAATGCCAACTTCATAAGCGTTAAGGGGCCGGAGCTTTTGAGCAAGTGGGTTGGCGAGAGCGAGAAGCATGTGAGGGAGATGTTCAGAAAGGCAAGGCAAGTGGCCCCGGCAGTGTTGTTCTTCGACGAAATCGACAGTTTAGCCCCCAGAAGGGGTGGAATCGGAGATTCCCACGTTACAGAGAGGGTTGTCAGCCAGCTTCTTACAGAGCTTGATGGCATGGAGGAGTTGAAGGATGTTGTTGTGATAGCCGCAACAAACAGACCAGACATAGTGGATCCAGCCCTTCTTAGGCCGGGAAGGATTGAAAGGCATATATTCATTCCGGCACCGGACGAGAAGTCTAGGAAGGAGATCTTCAAGATCCATACAAGGGGGATGCCTTTGGCGGATGACGTTAGCATAGACGAATTGGCAAAGAAGACTGAGGGCTATAGCGGAGCGGACATCGAAGCTCTTTGTAGGGAGGCAGGTATGCTTGCGATAAGAGATGCAATCGGCAAAGGAATATCAAAAGAAGAATTGAAGAAAATCATCGGAAACATAAAAGTGACAAAGAACCACTTCGAAAGGGCGATGAAGAAGATCAAGCCCAGTCTCACCAAGGAGGATCTGGAAAGATACAAGAAAATTGTTGAAGACTTCCATAAGATGTACGCTTAATGGATTTGATATTTAGTTTGGTTAAATTTGGTTGAATAAAAAGGAGGTGGTGTAAAAATGCCATGGAAGAGGAGGAGAAGGGATTGGGATGATATATTCGATGAGATGTTCGACATGCTGAGCTTCCCATTTAGCGAGGAGTTCGATGAGATCTTCAGAAGGATTACAAGGGACTTCAACGAAATTTTCAGAAGTGCCCCGGAGTCAAGACCGTTTGTCAGGGGTTTCTCTATAAGAATTGGCCCAGATGGAAAACCTGAGATCAAGGAATTTGGCACGAAATTCGAAACTCTGAGGAGTGAAACTGGAATCGAAGAGAGAAAGCCGCTCATCGATGTCATGGAAACGGATGAT
>QMZD01000119.1 GCA_003662985.1 Archaeoglobales archaeon
GTCAATTTGATTTTCCTGTTTTTCTTTATGAGAATGAAGAGTGTTGGAGCTTCTCGAGAAGAAAAGTTAAAGAGTTGATTGAACTGATCAATGGGAAATACGTTAATAAAATTGAAAAACATAAAGAAGAAGCCGAAAAATTCATCGAAAAGCTTGAAAAAGCAGAGATCATCAAGTATTATTGACAACAATGTAAAATTGAGCTGTCAGAAGTGTTATATAACCTGCCATACACTATTAAAAGAGGCGAAAGTTAAGTTTTGGGTAACTAACGGAGTTACTTTGGGGCACTAACTGAGGGTGGATCAGCCATCCGTTGTCAAAACCGTATTGACAATGCCTCTCACTCTTTTTCAGGATCCTTCTCAGCTTGACTGAAAAATCTTAGATTACCATTATCAAGATTTTTATTCTTGCTTCTTATCACAATTTTTTTGTGATATATAATAGAATGTATTAGTAATTCGTTAAATACTAGTAGGTTCTATTAAGCAGACAAATAATTTTCCTCAAGCTTTCTTTTATGTGGGTTGTGAGGTGCTGCAACATTATGCTGACCGAGGTTACTTGGGTTTTGGAGTATGCTGACCGAATATGTCCTTGAAACCGAAATTTATATAATGTAAAAAAATTTAAAAGATGCAAGATATCTATGCCAAGGAGGAAAACACCATTTGAGTGGTGGCAGGATAAAATATCCACTTTAACAGGATACAAAGATGAAGCCAAAAGGCTTTATAGTTTTGTGGGAAGCGCATACCTTCAAGGATATTGGACCCTCCTCAAACTTGCTATATTCGCTTATTACATTGACGTTTATACAGTCGTTGCTAAAAGCAATTTTAACAGAATTTTATACATTGATTTATTTGCTGGAAGTGGACTAAACGAAATAGGAATTGGCAAACATAAAGAAATTTTATTGGGCTCTGCACTTTTAGCCAAGAAAGTTCCAAGAAAGGGAAAAGAATTTGATGAGATAATTTTAGTAGAACAGGACCCAGAAAAAGCAGCTGTGCTTGAGCAATTGTTACCTGAAAGTACAGTTATTAATGACGACTGCAATAGCCCCGACACTCTAAAAGAAATATTGGATCGAATTAATGAGGAACCTCGAACACATTTCCTTGCCGTAATAGATCCTGAGGGGTTAGAGTTAAAATGGAATACAGTTCAGACTTTAATAGAGTTGCAGGGAGATAGTGTTATAAATTATATGTGTGCAGGAGTAGGAAGGAGCTGGGGAAATATTTACAGCCCAAAACAACAAGATTCTATAAAGGTAAAATTAGAAAGAACATTAACGGAATTTTTTGGAAATAATAAATGGAAAGATTGTGTACCGCCTACCCAAGGAGGGAGCGTAGAATGTTTATTTGATTTGTATTATAACCAAGTAAAAAAATTTAAACAAAATTCAGTACCTATAACAGTTAGAGGTATCAAAGGATTTCATTACCATATTATTGTTGCAGTTAGGAAGACGAGGGGCACTCAAGGATGGATAGATGCAATATATAGAGCTAAACACCAGATAGAAAAAATAAGTGAAAGTGAAATAAAAAAACTATTCGAGATATACAGGGGTAAGCAGGCTCAGTTGTGGTAATAAACTATAACAAGCAGTTACACTTGATCTTTCTGTAATCGAGCTCCAAAGCCTTCCACATTCCTACAGTTTCCTTGCACATCGCATAATCTCTGTAACCGTATTCTCTCTCAAGCAAATCCACAATGAAATTATACATCTCTCGTCTAACTTCAAACCTCGGCTTAAGGCCCCAGTTGCTCCTCTCGTCAAGAAACTTAACCCAGCTCGTATCCTTGGCACACCTTATCGTGGTACTTAATCCCCTTAGGGTTCCCAGCGTAATTCTTTCAGGCCTTAAATTATCGAAGATTTCGTGGACAAGCTTTTCATAGGCATCTTTCCAGCCACTCACAGGAACCATCGGATCGATTCTGATTCTCACAGGATATCCGTGTTCATACAATTTTTTGGCGGCTTTGATTCTTTTCATCGGATGTGGAGCACCTTTCTCCCACTTTTCAGCCACCGGGTAAGCATTGATGCTGAAGCTGACCACGACGTTTTCTGGTTCAAGTCTGAGCAAGTTTTCAACCTTATCAGATTTTGTTACGAGCAGGATCTTGTATGTGTTCTGACTCTGGAAGAACTTTATAAGCCTCTCTGAAGCTGGAGGATCCAGATTCTCACCTATGAGTGAGTCCGATAGCTCGCCAGCGTTCAAAAGCTCAGATCTAGAATTGTGCTCAAATAAAGCTTTTAAATGGAGAGTTACCTTATTCCAGTCCTTTATGAATGGTCTCTTACCTCTCTCAAGAAATCTGAATGTTCCCTGCAAATAACACCAGGCACAATTAAAATAACAACCATTTGCCCATTTCAACTCCAAAAAGTGGGGACAAACAACGTCAGTTTCTTTTTTTGGAACGGGAGTTCTGTCGAAGAGCTTAATAATTGATCCATCTCCTACCTTCACAACCCTTCTCTCGTATTTTCCATTAAGAGTTGGAACACGGTCAACAAAGACTTGAGGCATCTTCTCCAACTCACCAACCTCATCTAGATTTAATCTTTTTTGAATTAAACTCTTCTTAGTTATCATATTTATCATAATTTAATTTTAGTCCTATATTAATTTTTCGCAGTCTTTCAGACTCTTCCAAATCATTCTTCTGGCTATTTTTAAAAACAAATGAAATCTCACTCCAAGCCTTATCCAGGAGCTTTGAATAGTATTCAAAGTCAAAATTCTCATAAGATATTACATCTACAATCCATTTCTTAGAATCCACAACAACGTATTCTATTTCCATACCGGGCTTAATGTTTATGTTATGCTTTTTGTAAGCTTTGAGTGCTGAAGCCTCCGCACACCTTCTTCTGTATTGAGTTTTGCTTATTCTTTTTCTTATTACGAGCTCCTCTGGATTTGCTCTTCGCAAATTCTTCCTGTATTTCTCGTACAATTTGATCAGTGACTGTTTAAGCTTTCCAATTTCCTCTATGTTCCTAGCTTTTGACAGAACATTAAACATCTCAAGTTGCATCCTTCTGATGTATTCTGGAGTATCCCTTCTTCTTGCTGCAACGCCCCTCAACTTGATTTTTCCATCGCCTAATCGCCCATAATAGCAGTTATAAGAGCCAAAACCGTCCTTCATTGGCAGGAATGTGACCCAGTCGTAAAAGTCAACATCCGTATGTAGTCCTGTCTCATCCTCAACCCTCCTCTTGAGTTCATCTATTCCACCACCTTTCAGCCACAGACAGTCAACAATTCCGTGAATAATCTCAAAGTTTAACGATTCAGCAATCTCTTTGGTTTTAAGCAGAATCTCCCTCCCAATACTATTTATCGATTCATGAACCTCTATTCTTCCAAATTTTGCGTTACGATAGCCAGTGTAGCCAAAGCAGGTCACCAACATCCACTTCAAAATTGAATCTAAACCTCCATACTTCCCATCTTTTTTCTTCAGCTTTTTTGTCTCTAACCTCAGATTGAGCAGAGGCTCAAGGACTTCTGCAAGAAACCCTCTCCTATCTCCATTTCCCACGGTTTCAGGAGATAGGTTGTACTTAACGATTATCGATGGATACATCGACGTAAAATCGAGCTGGTAAACATTCTCATAAACACCAGCTTCAGGCTGGAAAATCATTCCGCCTCTATCAACCGCCTTAAGCATATCGAGTGTTTTTGCATCCTCAGCATCGCTCTTTCTGAATGGAACAGCGATGTTTCTCATTAGTGCCTCGTAGACTTCATAGGATGAAATTAAAGTTCCAGGGGTAAAGCGGGCTGTTAAATTTGGAGATAACCCCGTCAGCCGGGATGCAAGCAAGATTCCGTCTAAACCGGCTTCATTGTAGTTGAAGCTGTTCTCGGTATCAATTAAAACCCTCCCTTCAGGTAAATAAGCTGAATGTCTGTAATTCGCCTTTCCATAACTCCAGTAGGACTTTCCAGTCAGTTTTCTGAATCTCCCAGTTCTGCTTATCGTGTTTTTCAATCCATATTCTTTACTTTTATTAACAATCAACTCCATCCAGTAGTCCGCATCTGGAAAAAGGATGACATCTGGATCTATTTCCCCAATCAAGCTGAATAATTCTGATAACAGTTGCTTTTCCGGACCTTTAATAATCTCCCCATTAACCTTGACTTCAACAATCTTTTCTGCAAAGGGTTTATCCCCCTTAACTTCCATGGTAATTACCTTCAATGGTACGTCAAAATCGGGTTTGAATCGGTTACCATTCATTTCAGCCACATGTCCGCACGGAAAAATGCCATTTTCACCCATGAATCGCTGTTCTAATCTAACATCAACGTTGTAGAGTTTTGCAGATAGTCTGGTCTGCTTCTCTACTCGTTCGGCAACCCTCCTCCCCGCGTAAATCCTGTAACCCTTCAGTGGACCGTAAATCGTTTTAAATTCACATTTTTCAACCCTGTACTTTGCTTCTAATGCTTCGATCATATCGGAGTAGAGAGCATCATCGGGAAGGTGTAAGTAGAAATGATGGGGGTATTTTACAGTATGCTTGACGATCTGACCTTTCCCATCCTTAACCCAAATTTCAACTGAGTTGCTTTTAGAATAGCAGTCAAGAATCCACATCCTGGTTTGCCTTTATTTCATCAATCTCCTTCATGATCTCAATTAAAACAGAAAACACAGCAGCCTCCAGAGCATCATCGAAAAGATAGAAAACCTCATTAGAGTGCCGTTTTGTCATCTCAGCCAGTTTCTCAGCATACAATTGATCTTCTTTCCTTAAAGCCCTCTTTGTTTTACCCCACCTCTCAGCAATTCTCTTAACCTCCTGCCTAATGCTCGCCACACTCCTTCCCATCAGAACACCTCCAGCGTGGTTTGTGACTTTGGTAAAAAGCGATGGTAGAGCCTCCTGTAATTAACCTCAGGATAATAGGACGAATCAACGATGAAATATCCGCCACAATCCTCCTCAAAGTGAATGAATCTATCCGCATTCCTGGCGAAGTACTCAAATACCCTATCTGTGGAGTTTGAGTAGTAAATTACAAGTTTACCCCTTCTCGCCACGTCTTTGAGGGCTGAAAATAAGTTTTCAATAACCGCATCCTCAACATCTTCATAAAGCAACCTATCATGCTCTATGAAGACAGCATCTTGGTAGCACTCCTCCAAAATGCTGAAGAGCTGATAGACCGTAAACGCCCTTCTCACGTCAAACTTCCCTTTAAGATTGGTTAAAATTACCGAGTAATTCCCACATACATACAGCAAATCGTACGGGTAATTGTCTATGTAATCCTTAACCGCCTTAACCCCGATATCCTGAGGGGCGATTAAAACGTTAACAACTCCCGCTCTTATCGTTACGGACAAAATATCAATCTGCATACCTCAACACCTCTCGAAATACTCCTTAATCGCTTTTCTAACCCTCTCATGCGATACAAACCAGATAATTTCCTCAAACAGATCATCAAGTAAGTCCTGCCCGAATTCAATCCTCAAGCCCTTGAAGTCAATGAAAAACATTCCCTTACTTTTTCCAACAACATCCTTAACAGGGATCATTTTTGCATCAACATCAACTCTCCTGTCCTTCCCCTTTGCTTTAATCACAACTCTGCATCTGTAGTCCTTCAGTTCTTCCTTTACTCTACTCATTATCTCCCTCCAGCCACCTGTAAAATTCATCCGCTACAAGCAAAATTCTCCTTGCTAACTGCTCGGGATGATCTAACCTGCACTGTTCAGGAATAGAAATAACAGCTACTGCAGATTTTAATGCAGTCTGCCTTGCTATTCTCCTGTTTTTCTCAATATGCATTTTCTCAATGAGTTCTTCTCTGCCACCCATACCCATACCTCCCGGGAAAATAAGTAGTATGTTCAGAATAGATAAGACTTCACCGCAGCGAAAAGTAATAATAGTTTTTCAGATAAAATTAATCTGTGGGTTGGAAGTACTTAAGATGGGACGAAACCCTTTTCAAAAATCCTGAGGTTTTTGATCCAGATTACATGCCTGAGGAGTTTCTTTACAGGGAACCTCAACTTTCAAGA
>QMZD01000120.1 GCA_003662985.1 Archaeoglobales archaeon
ATGGAAGTGTGAAAAGGAAAATCGAGAGAATTGGGGGAAAGGTAAGCCTGAGAGAATCAAACTCCAAGGTTGGACCATGTATAAGTGATAACGGTAACTTCATCCTCGATGTGGATTTTGGAGCACTGGAGAATCCAGGAGAGCTTGAAGCGAGGCTGAACAGAATAGCAGGTGTTGTGGACAATGGAATATTCCCAGCTGAGATCATCGACAGAGTTATAGTTGGGGGTAAGTCGGCGAAAATTCTGAAAAAGTAATCGATTGGTTTTACCAACTACCAAACAAATAAATATCTATTCAGTGTTCTGCGATTGATATGAAACTCGACTACCAACAGTTTGAGGAGGAGCTCAGAAGTGTTTTAAACGATAATTTCAAGGAAAGGCTTGTTAACTTAAAGAAGACTGGTAACATCTTTTCCCCGATGTTTTATCTCGTTTTCACGAGGCTTGTTGAACTCTCGAGCATAATGAATGATGTCGTCCTTCCAAACGAGTTCGAACTCATCGAGATGTTCAGAACCAGAAAGGAATTTCTGCAGCTCGACTACAACACGATCAATGAGACCGTAAGAAGGATATGGTTTTTTGAAACGAAAAGAGACAAAGAATATGGCTCCTCGAAAAGCATGGAGGATTTCCTCTACATTATTTACAGGATGAAAGACATCCAGGAGAGAATAGATAGAGTAATTCTTAACAACATAAGGGAATGGAAGAAGGATGAACTCGCAAAGCTTTACTTTCTCATGATTAAGGTGTTTCTTGAGATAGATGAGGAAGTTAACGAAATCGTAAACAGATCCATGAGGTATGAGTTCGCCAGAATGTTAATCCTCAACGTGTTTCCATCAGAGAAAAGAGAAAAAATTGGAGATTTGCTTGATCAAATCTTCTTAAAGTCGCAGACCGACTTAAAAACAGCGTTTAAATCTTTTCTAGAAGAGAGGTTTGAAGACGAAAAAATGGCCACTCTTGGGGCTTATTTAAAAGAGCTTAGCCCAATAGAGCGTCAGGCAATAGCTAAAGTGATAGAATCCCTTATGATTTATATCGAATAATAGTTAAAAATCTCTCTCAACAAAAAAGTATAAATTTTACCATCTTTAAATTGTCGGGAGGGGGTGATTAATATTTTAGTCGAGGTAAGATTTCACGGAAGAGGTGGGCAAGGTGTTGTTACGGCTGCAGACATCCTTGCCGTGGCTGGATTCAAAGACGGATACCACACGCTATCTTTTCCCACTTTTGGAGCAGAAAAAAGAGGAACTCCAGTTGCTTCCTTTTTAAGACTCTCTGATAAACCTATAGTTAGCAGAGATGAAATCTACTATCCAGATTACGTTGTCGTGATGGATCCAACCGTCATAGGACCGGTTAAAGTAGAGGCGGGCCTAAAGCCTGAAGGCAAATTGATTGCTAACTATCCCAAGGGCTCAGAAGATTTGAAGAGAGCTATGGGTGTTGACTTTGAAGTTCTAACAATTAACGCAACAAAAATGGCAATGGAACATCTTGGAAGGCCCATTACTAATACGGCCATGGTTGGAGCTTTCGTTGGTGCAACTAACGTTATAAAACTTGAATCTCTTGTTGAAACAATAAACGAATGGTTTACTAGCAAGGAGCTTGCAGAGAAAAACCTGAAACTCGTTGAAGAAGCTTATAACTACATGCGAGAGGTTTGCGGATGGTAATATCCGTTTAATGATGGATGATGTTTACTTAAGGGTTTATGGTGGTGATTAGAGATGGTAATGAAAATAACTCTTGGCGGTGTATCGAAACCCCATTCTTCTAAAACCATGAAAACCGGAGACTGGGGAACGGAATATCCTGTCGTTGATGAGGAAAAATGCACGGCATGTAAAACATGTGAATACCTCTGTCCGGATGCATGCATAGTTGTTGTGGAGAAAGAGGATGGAAAAAAGGTTGCAGTGCCCGATTACGACTACTGTAAGGGATGTGGAGTTTGCTTCTCTGTTTGTCCCGCTGGTGCCATCAAAATGGAGTTGAAAGAGATTTACAAATTGGAGGTTTGTTAGGGGTGTTAAAATGAAAAAGGTTGTGAGAGGTTTTTATTCAATCGCTTACTCGGTTAAGCTATGCAGGCCGGATGTTATCGCAGCGTATCCTATAACTCCTCAAACGGAGATAGTAGAAAATCTTGCTAAGATGTACGCCGATGGGGAACTCGGGAATTGTGAATACGTCACTGCTGAATCTGAATTTGGAGCTGCCTCAATTTTGGTCGGAGCTTCGGCAACCGGAGCAAGAACCTTCACTGCGACCTGCTCCCAAGGACTAATTCTGATGAGCGAGGTTTTGATTAATGCAGCCGGGATGAGGTTGCCAATAGTTCTTGTAAACACGAACCGAGCTTTATCGGCTCCGCTAAGTATTTGGAACGACCACCAAGACAGCATGATTCTGAGGGATGCAGGGTTGATGCAGATTTACGTCGAGACTAACCAAGAAGCCCATGATATGGTGCCAGTTGCATTCAAAGTGGCTGAAAATCCGAAAGTGATGCTCCCCTTCATGATCAACATGGATGGTTATAAACTCACTCATGCCTATGAACCCATCGATTTGCTTGATCAGGAAGTTGTGGATTCTTTTCTTCCACCCTACGACCCACCCGTCTATATGACAACAAAGAACCCGCTTACCTTCGGCTGCTATGCTCCCCCGAATTACTATGCCGAATTTCGTGTCGTCCTGCAAAATGCGATGGAAAGAGCAGAAAAAGAGCTTGAGAAAGCCTATAAAGAGTGGGCCGAGATAACAGGGAGAGATTGGGGTGGTCACGTTGTCACGGAAGGTGTAGAGGATGCAGAGTTAATCGCAATCGCAATGGGTTCCCTCACGGGAATGGTTAGAAATGTGGTTTCTGAACTCAGAAATCAAGGAAAGAAAGTCGGTCTATTGAAGATAAGAACCTTCAGACCGTTTCCAGCCAAGGAAATAAAAGAAATTCTAAAAGATGTGGAAAAAATCTTGGTTTTTGAGAGAGCCGTTTCATTTGGATATGAGGGGCCGGTTGGTATGGAGGTCAAGAGCGCATGTTTTGGTTTGACTCCGGAGTTCTACTCTTTTGCTGTTGGTCTTGGAGGTAGGGACGTTCCCGGAGAGGAGGTTATGAAAATAATCAACGAGGTCTATGATGGAAAGGTTAAGCAAGGATTCCATTTTGGAACTGTGAAGCCATTTGAGGAGGTGGTCGTATGAGCTACTTTGGCCCGGGACATGGAGCTTGCCCAGGATGTGGGCTTACGATAGCTACAAGAAATGTCTTGGAGGCTTTAGAAGGTAAGTGTTTCGTTGCAAACTCAACAGGATGCTTAGAAATCGTCAGTTCACAGTATGGAAGGAGTGCATGGGGAGTGCCATACATACACTCCCTCTTTGAGAACACCGGAGCCGTAGCAGCTGGAATAGACCTGGCATTAAAGGCTCTTAAGAGGAAAGATGAAGGAAAGGTTATTGTCCTCGCTGGGGATGGTGCAACTGCTGATATTGGCATTGGCCCACTTTCCGGGATGTTCGACAGGAATCACGATGTGATCTATATCTGTCTGGATAACGAAGCCTATCAGAACACCGGAAATCAGCAGAGCGGGCTTACGCCGCCGGGGAGCAACACAACTACAACTCCTGTTGGTGAACTTCTCCCCGGAAAGGTTGGGAGAAAGAAGGATATGGTTTCCATTGCAGTTGCCCATGGAGTGGCTTACGTTGCCACCGCAAGCGTTGCGTTTCACGCTGATATAAGGAGGAAAGTTAGGAAAGCTGCAGAAATAGAAGGGGCCAAGTATATCCAGATCCATACTCCCTGTGTTACGGGATGGGGAATCGATGGGAAACAAACGATTCTCTCAGCAAGATTAGCGTATGAAACCGCATTGTACCCGATCATCGAGTATGAGAATGGGGAACTCACAAGAGTAAGAAAGATCAAGGAAAGGAAGCCCGTTGAGGAGTATCTGAAGATCCAGAGGAGGTTCAGACACCTTTTCAAGCATCCAAGGGGAAAAGAGATAATTTCAATGCTCCAGAAAATAGCGGATGAGAACGCGGCAAAATTCAACCTTGACGTCTAACTTCCCCATCTTTTTAATAAACTTTTTTTACAGCCCTTCTAAACTCTCTTAAATGAAGTACCCTGAGTTTCTTGACATCTGCAGAAACATCAAGGATGGGATAAAAAAAGAAATAGAGAAACTTCCCCAGCCGGATCTTCGCCTAGAAATTGGGATCGGAAAAGATGGAACTCCGACCAAGAAGGTTGATAAGATCGCTGAAGATGTAGCCTTGGGAATTCTAAGAGAATACGACTTCAAAATAATCACCGAAGAATCAGGCGTGGTGGGGGATGGAGATATCGTCGTGGCTCTCGATCCGGTAGACGGGACATTCAACGCTTCGAGGAACATTCCTATCTACTCCGTCTCTCTGTGCTTTTCAGAATCTGAACTCCTTGGAGATGCTATTTTTGGCTACGTAGCTAACTTAGCTACAGATACTGAATACTACTCCTACCGGTGGAATTGTGGGAAATCGTTCAAAGACGGGAAATCGATTAGCGTTTCCTCAACTGATTCTATGCGCTGCAATGCCATTTTCTACTATCCGGACAAAGATTACGGGTTTAAAAGGGTAAGAATTTTCGGAAGTGCTGCGTTAGAACTCTGCTTTGTCGCCGATGGGAGTGTTGACTGCTTCGTTGATATAAGATCACACAAAAATAGGGGATTTCTCAGGATATACGATGTCGCAGCGGGACTTTTAATCTCCCGAAACGCCGGAGCAATAACAACGGATTTAGAAGGGAGAGGTGTTGAAGAAAAGAGGTTCACAATGGATGAAAGGTTGACTTTGGTGGTAGCAAACAAAAACCTCCATGACAAAATTATAAAAAGGATCAGTGAAAGTAGAGGAAAAAGTAGAGGAGAAAGTAAAGGAGGTAAATCGAGAATAAATTGAAGCGGTAGATTAAAGGTAGTCAAGGGGTCTTGGAATGAGGGCTGTAAAGATTGGAAAGGTTGGAAAGGTTGGGGTTGTTTACAAGTATGACTCTCTTGGACTGGCAAGGGAGGTGTCGGCATTTCTTGAGGAAAACGGTGTTGAGGTCGAGCAGTTCCACCTCCCTTCTTTCGAGCTCGAAAAATACGATTTTATCGTAAGTGTGGGTGGGGATGGAACAATTCTACAGATTTTACAAGATATAGAAGAATGTCCGCCCATATTTGGGATAAATCGTGGGAAGATTGGTATTCTTACCCACGCGGAGCCGGATAATTTTAGAGAGGGTTTGAAGAAGGTGTTGGGGGGAAAAGTAAAAACGGAGAAGTTTATGAGACTCGACTGCTATGTTAACGATTTGAGGACCCAAACGGCCCTCAACGAGATAGCAATTCTAAGCTCCGAACCTGCTAGGCTTATAGGAATGAAGGTTTTTGTTAATGGGGTTGAAATAGAGGACATGAGAGCAGACGGCATGCTTTTTTCAACTCCCATAGGTTCAACTGCCTATGCTCTCTCGACCGGAGGACCGATTGTTGATCCTTATCTGCCATCGATTCTCATAACCCCTATCGCCCCCTTCAAGCTCGGATGGAAACCATGGATCGTGAACAGAAAGAGTAAAATTAGAGTCGAACTTCATCCTGAGAGAAAGGCTTTGGCAGTCGCGGATGGACAAAAAATAAAAGAGGTGTTTCCAGGGGATAAAATAGAGATTCTTGAATCCGACCATCCTGCAGTTTTCTTTGAAAGCCCAGTTAGCAGGATAGGTAGAATTGCAGACAGGCTAAAAAAGATAAGATAAGTAAATAGAGAAAACGTTTTCGAAATTCAATACCGGGTTGAAGAAGTATAGATGCTGAAGCTTTTTGGCTCTATAGTTTTAACCCCTCAAAACCCCTCCTTACAGCCAAAGCTCTTTTGTGAGCCTCCATTTTGTCATAGCTTTGATATATCTCCAAGATAATAGAGTGGAGTGAAATTAAACCCGTTCTTGCGATTGCACCAAGCAGTGGATATTCCTTACTACATGAGAACC
>QMZD01000121.1 GCA_003662985.1 Archaeoglobales archaeon
ACAATATCTTAAAGAGGAAAAGGAGGTGTCTGAGGTGGAAAAAGTTTCGGAGGTAACTCAACCAACTCAAATGAAAGCACTCGCAGGAACAATAGCTCCTTCTCCAACTACACAACCAACCACACCAATAGCTCAAACTGACAAGTATGCTTATGTGATAGGTGTTCTCTTAGAAGAGGGGGCTTTTGATTTGGCTAAGCAATTTATAGACCATATACAAAAAAAGCAAGCAATCGTTAAAGAAGAAAAGACTGAGGAAAGAAAAGAAGTTAACAAGTTAGAGGCATGAGAAAAGATATTGTCCACTATGCATTAAAGAGGAGCGCAGCAAGACCATCGTAGACGTCATCTTGGGGAAAAGAGTGATAGAAATTTATAAATGCATATATTGGGTAAAATTACTTGCAGCAAGAGGCATGCAAACAACATGTCCTAGAGGAACATGCGAACATCGTTAATTCAAGGAAAAAAATGAGTTTCAAGCAATTTGCAGGATATGTTTGTGCTTTTAGCAGAGAAGGTAAAAATTCTTGATTTTATATTTTTCTGAATTAATTTGTCACCTCCAACTTCTTGTTTTTTAATTCTATAATTCTATTTTTCTAGAGTTCTATATGCTATCTGCTTATAAAATATGCTAGCTAGTGGCGAACTATGACCTCGCCATGGCGAATCCCCAATATTAAAATGGTAAAATAGTTTGAATAATTTTAAATAATATTATTTTTATGGAGATCCTCAAGATCCTCCCTTCCGAAACCAAGCAACTCCTTGTAAACTTGGTAGTTGTTCTCTCCAACTCTCTTTCCAAGCCATTTCAAGCGGAAAGGTGTCTCACTCAGTCGCCATGGAGTGGTAGGCAAGAGCAAACTGAACCGTCTATCTTTATACACCGTGAAGTCACCCTTGTCCCACCAGAATTCATCCTCCAGTACTTCTTTGGACGTCATCACCTTTGCGTAAATGGCAACACCCTCTTTTCCCTCCTCACCCCACTTCACCATTCTTTCTGCAAGCTCTTTGAAGGTGAACTTCTTTATTGCCTCTTGAACATCCTTATACGCTTGCCTTTGCTTTTCAAGTGGTATTCTGTCAAAGACTGTTGGGTACTTTTCCATTAGGTGTTCCGCTTCAATCTGCGTTATCAAAGCTTTGAAGTTTGCATCGGTATAGCCAGATGCAAAGGCGTAACCATCTTTGATCTCGTAGAAGGAATAGCTGAACACAGCAGGATCAAGGGGAAGGACTCCAATCTCCAAAGGCTCGCCGAAGGCATGGCTCCATATCAATTGCTGGGTTATCTTGCTGGCAGCTTCTGTTGAAGTTACATCAATCATCTGCCCCTCTCCAGTCCTGTTTCGGTGAATTAGGGATAGAAGAACTCCACAAACACCCCATAAGGCACAGAGGTAGTATCCCATCCAGAAACCCGGAGCGGTTGGGAGGTTGTATGGCTCACCCGCCTCAGGTAGCTCTTTTGTTGAATACATGAAGCCCGAGTTTGCCAGGCCGAGAAGGTTCGAATCTGGAATCTTAGAAAGCTCCTCTGCTTTGGGTCCGAAATGACCGTAAGCTGAGAAGGCAAGGTAGATTAAATCCGGCCTGATCTCCCTGAGCTGTCTGTATCCAATTCCCTTCTCGTCCATCCACCCCGGCTGAAAGCTCTCAATTACAACGTCAGAGCGTGAAACCATTCTCTTGAATAGTTCCCTTCCTTCCTCTTTTTCCAAGTTGAGGGTGATAAATTTCTTGTTTCTGCTTTCTATGAGGAAATCCAGACCAGTTCCGTCAAAATAGAACTCTCCAAAAGGAGAGATCTCTCGAAGCGGATCTCCCTCTGGTGGCTCGACTTTAATAACCTCAGCACCGAGTTCAGCCAGCAGAGAGGATGTTATGTTCGCCGATGGATTGGCAACGCTCACATCCAGAACCCTTATTCCTTGAAGAACTTCAGGCTTAAACCTAACTTCAGATGTGATTTCCCTCGCGTACTCTCTCCATTCCTTCTTTTTATTATCTTCTTCCATACCAACCCACCTTTCACCAGTTATACATAGGATCATTTTCATAATCAACGTCCTTTGGTGGTCTTCTGCCAAGAAAGTCCGCCCAGTAGACGACCACTCCTTCCCTAACCAGTTCTTCTATCTCATCCTCAGTTAGGCCAAGAAGCTTCTTCAAAACGTATCTGTTGTGGTAGCCTACAGGATGTCCCGTCCATTTTATTCTTCCTGGCGTTCTGCTAAGCTTTGCTGGGCTCCCAGCGGCAACCATACTGCCATACATCGGATCATCGAAAAGCCAGACGCTTTTTCTCGCTCTCAAATGTTCATCTTCATAGATTTCCAGACTGTTTCTCACGGGAGAAGCTGAGAATCCATACTGCTTTGCCAGCTCCATCACCTCGTCCAACTTCATTTTGGAAACCCATTCGGTTACAATTCTGTCAATTTCATCTGCGTTCTCTCTCTTGAGTCTGGCAGAGGTCGTCGCGAATCTCTCATCCTCTGTAAGATCAGCCCTCTCCATTGCCTTGCAAAGTCTCCCGAACTCTTCTGCTGTTAACACGGAAATCACGATAAGCTTCCCATCAGAGGTTTTGTACATGTTCGCCGGAGATATGCTTGGATCTCTGTTTCCCATTCTGGGCCTGTCCTCTCCTTTGAGGTGAACATAGCTGAAGATCGATCCCATTATCCTTGGAAAAGTTTCAACCTGTGCAACATCGATGTACTGGCCTTTCCCTGTTTTATCTCTGTAATACAGGGCTGCAAGCGTACACATGAAGCCGGCAGTCGCAGCTATCAAGTCTCCGGGATAGAACGGAAGCTTTAGAGGAACTCTGCCTTCATAACCACTTACCGCTGAAGCACCGCTCATAGCTTGGCCGCTTGCATCGAAGCTGGGCCAGTTCCATCTCTCACCCCACTGTCCGTATCCGCTCAGGGAGAGGTATATCAGCTTGGGGTTGATCTCTTTGAGATATCTATAGCTGAGCCCAAGTCTGTCCATAGTTCCGGGGACAAAGTTTTCAAGCACGACATCGCTCTTTTTCACGAGCCTCAAAAATAGATCCCTCCCTTTGGGATGTCTCAAATTTATGGATGTGAAATACTTGTTCCTCTGACACCACATCAGAGCTTGCGACGTCTCCTTCCAGAATCTCGCCCAGAGGTCAACGCTCCTCACAAAATCCCCCATTCCCGGCGGCTCCCCGGGTGGCTCAATTCTGATAACCTCAGCTCCGAATTCTGCAAGCAAAGATCCGGCTTCTGGGCCAAAAAGAACGACAGTTAGATCTAGAACTCTTATGTTCTCAAGAGCTTCTGGCTTTTCAAACGTTTTTTCTACTTCAAAGAGTTTATCTACCCACTCAAAATAGTTCATAATCTGAAGCTGTTACAGGACAAATATAAGTTTAACTAGGTTTAATTATTTATGTAATATCCTTTAATAAATGAATTTTTCATCAAAGTTTTTCTAAATTTTGAAATTATTAAGACTCAATTAAACTACTCTCAATCGTGTGCCATTTCCCGTCTATTTGGTAGCAAATTTATTTAGCCTAATGATCTCTTTTAGATTGATGAATCTTCTCCGAAATACTCCGGTTATTTTCCTTTTTGCTATGATCCTAGGTATCTTCCTTCCCTCAGCAGCTCCCCTTTTAAAGAACCTTGTCATCCCCGCTTTAGCCCTCGTCATGACCCTTTCTTTAGGAGAACTCGAGTTCAAGAGTCTTGACCTCAAAAAGGGGTTTGGTAATCTCTTTTTGAATTACATCTTCTTGAGTGGGCTTATAATTCTCCTATCCTCTCTTCTGGGCGACGAAGAATTAAGACTGGGTTTCATCGTCATGGCGGCAGCCCCTCCCGCCATAGCGATCGTCCCCTTCTCAAAGCTTCTCGGTGGTGATGTGACTGAAAGCATGATCTCGAATGGAATAATCTATCTGTCCTCCCTCGTTTTAACTCCCCTGATCATTCTTTACTTTACCGGAAAGAGTGTGGATGTTTTTGAAATTTTAAAAGCCCTAGTAGTATTGATTCTTATACCCTTGGTAATTTCGAGGTATTTCAAGGTGAAGGATGCAAGCCCATGGATAAATCTCGGATTTGCGCTCGTAATCTACACGATTATCGGTTTAAATGTTGATGTCCTCTACCAAAATACCCTTGTTCTTCTGGGGGTTGTACTGATAGGTATTGTCAGAACTTTTGTGACAGGGAGTGTGGTATTTTTTGCTTTTAGGCTCCAAGGCTTCGGTACTGCGATTACGAAGGCCCTTTTCTCCTCCTACAAAAATCTTGGTTTTACTGCTGGAGTCTCGTTGTTTCTTTTCGGTGAGAGAGCCTCAATACCAGCAGCAGTCTGTATTTTCCTTGAGATACTCCTCTTTAACTACTATTTCATTCTTAAAAAGAGATTGCTTGATTATTTTAATAATAGATAAAAAGTCATCATCACAATTATTACAAAAATTAATATACTTCTTCATTGCAAATTGCTTTAGCATGAGCTGGGTGGACATTGTTACCGATAGCAAGAAAGTTATGATCGTTGATGATGATCCTTCAGTTAGGGAAGTCCTCAAAATGATGTTGAAGGATTTCAACGTTTTGGAGGCGGCCGATGGGGAAGAAGCCATCCAGAAGTTTATGATCGAAAGACCGAGAATCGTTCTTATGGATATAATGATGCCGAAGATTGATGGTGTTGAGGCGACAAAAAAGATCAAAGAAATGGAGCCAGAAACGATTGTTGTGGGTATAACAGCGTTTGATCAGTCAAGAAAGGAAGATCTGATAAATGCAGGGGCAAAGGATGTACTCACAAAGCCTGTTACGAAAAAAAAGCTTCTAAAACTTATCGAGTCTGACTCGTAGGGTTAGGTGTAGTAATTCTCTATCGTCTGGATTTCCCAGGTTTTTATCCTCTCCCTTCTCCTTTTCTCCCTCATACTTTTAATCCTTGATGAGAGCTTATCGATTCCCTTTGCAAAAATCACGAGGGCTAGGATCATGAAGATGATGTAGGAATTGTAAAGCAATTTCACGATGAATGAGACCTGATCGGGGAAGATGATGTAAAATCCCGGGGTCAAGAGTACCAGGAATGATGCGCCCATGAATATTAAAGCTTTCCCCAGTCCCATGTGAGGATATATTTCTGATCTATTTAAATATTTTTCTAATGTAAAATTTTAGTATTATCGTAATAATTATGAGAACCTAAATTACTTATAAAAGTTTTAGCTAATAAACATTCATGTTGTATGGTTTTTCCGGAAAATCGGTATTTGAATATAAAAATGTGGAAATTGTTTTTCTGAAACATGCGGGGTTTAAAATAAAGGGGAGTAAGGTCGTATACGTAGACCCTTATGACATTCCGCCGGATTCTGGACTGGAAAAGGCGGATTACATATTGGTGACCCACGACCATTTTGATCACCTCGATTTAAAATCGATTCATGAACTGTCCACTCCTGAAACAACGGTGGTAGTTCCATGTGGGTGTTTGGTGGAAGGCTTCAGGACCTGTGAACTCGAACCTGGGAAAGAAGACACTCTTGATGGGATTAGGGTTAAGTGCGTCCCAGCGTACAACATCGGCAAAAGTTTTCATCCACCGGGCAAAGGTGTTGGGTGGATTCTTGAGATGGATGGTGTTAAGATATATCATGCAGGTGACACGGATTATATTCCTGAAATGAGAGAGATCGAGGTTGATGTAGCCCTTTTGCCTGTGGGAGGCACGTATACGATGGATCTTGAGGATGCGAAGAGAGCTATAGAGGAAATAAAAGCGGAAAAGGTAATCCCGATGCATTTCGGAGCTTTGCCCGAAACACAAGTGGATGTAAGTGTTCTCAAATCCGATAAGGTCGTAATTCTTGAGCCGGTATATAAATAGTTATAGGGTCACTTTTTTCCATTTCCTCTATAAAATTAAATAACCACTCAGACTACTCATCAAAGAGAACAAAGTTTTCCAGCAAAGTGTAATAGTTATCAGACTCTTCTTCTCCTAACTCTCT
>QMZD01000122.1 GCA_003662985.1 Archaeoglobales archaeon
AACCTCTCCAGTCTCGGGATCTATCAGTTCTGCTACAACAAATCCCTGGCCCACCCGCCATCTCACCATAGCACCAGTCACAAGGGTAAAAATAGTCAGGGTGGTTAGTTCTTTTTTCAGAGTGGCCGTACTCATACCTGGGATGGTCTCGATTTATGCTCACATATACTCATATTTCCTGTATTTTGCTCATAAATTTTGTGAGCATCGCTTCTCACAATCGATAAATATTTGCTCATGATTAATTGTTATGGATGTTTTATGGGTGAAGTTTTGGAAAAATTAAGTCTCAAGGAGAAACTCGAGTTATCGGAGAAGCTGTATAGAGAAACTGGAGCATACTACGGTCTTACCGGAGAACTCGAATTAAAGAAAAAAGATCCCTTTAGATGGATGCAGGCGTATGCAAAAATCAGGGGTGCACTCGTTACGGCAAGAGAGATAGCTGTTCACATTTCTTCGTCTCCAATAGTACGAAGTATTGGAAAACTTGCATTCGTACTCTACACACCCGAGGGGGATGCAATAGCTCATTCAACTGGCATACTTGTACATGTGCATACAATGAGTGACGACATTAAATTCATGATTCGGAATGACTACGAAAGAAATCCCGGAATTAGGGACGGAGATATATTCACCTGCAATGATCCATCAATAGGTAACGTCCATACGACGGATGTTCATACTCTGATACCGATTTTCTACAATGGAGAACTTGTTGCTTGGGCCGGGGGAGTTACTCACGAGGTGGATATAGGTGCGGTGGTTCCAGGACATGATATAACGGCCTCCACCTCCAGATTTGAAGATGGATTCTATGTGACCGCTGAAAAAACCGGGGAGAACGATGTTCCGTTCGCTCACTGGAAAATAAGATCGCAGAGAGGAACGAGGGCTCCACTTTATTTTGATTTAGATGAGAAATGCCGGATTGCTGGACTTTATATGATAAAAAGATTCCTCTTAAAGTTCATTGAAGAGGAAGGGATCGATTTCTACTGGAAATTTATAAGGGAGGTAATAGAACAAGGGAGAAGAGACCTTATCCTGAGAGTCAAAGAACGCTTAGTTCCGGGGAGATACAGAGCTGTCTCATTTTCAGACACACCATTTTCCCAAGAGGCTTGGCAGCCAATTGCCAGGATTGACCATCTGGCACACCTCCCCGTAGAGATCCAAATAAGTCCTGAAGGCACGTTGAGGTTGGGGATGGATGGTGCGTCAGCACCGGTTCCATTTCCATGGAATTGTGGAGAAACTCCAATGCAGGGAGGGCTGTGGGTTCAGCTGACACAGCTCCTAGTTCACAACGCAATCGTGAATGATGGTTCCTACTACGCTGTCGAATACGAATTTCCACCAAACACTTGGTGCAATCCTCAGAATCCTCAGTTCTCTTACCAGTGCCCTTGGTACTACCTTATACCATCTTTCACAGGGATGCAGAGATGTCTTTCAAGAGGTTTTATTGCAAGAGGGTTCTGGGAGGAGGTGGTTTCGGGCTACGGTATGACAGGAGACCCCGTTCAGGGAGGAGGTCTGCTGAGTGGAAAGGTCTTTGGTGAACCAGAGGACTTTTACTGGCCTGTTGCAACCTTGAAATTAGCTGCACAGGTTTGGGAGCTTCAGCAGTTAAAGATGGACTTGATCATGGTTATGCGATGTGGAATCCCGAGGGTGATATGGGGGATGCGGAAGATTGGGAGCAGATAGAGAGGGGATTCAGATTTCTTGGAAGGAGGATAATGCCCAACTCAGCCGGATTTGGGAAATATAGGGGTGGAA
The DNA here is from genome assembly GCA_003662985.1 of Archaeoglobales archaeon. Taxonomy (GTDB): domain Archaea; phylum Halobacteriota; class Archaeoglobi; order Archaeoglobales; family Archaeoglobaceae; genus Archaeoglobus_A. The sequence continues at coordinate 1,789 of QMZD01000122.1, forward strand.
CAGGATAGGAGATTCTCAGAGTGCTCTATGGAACCAAAGGTGGACAACTATTCGGTTTTAGGGATGGTTACTCATTCTTTGGATCAGGGCTGTGTGGTGGTTACCCGCAATCAACTGGTTACAGGTTTTTCATAAGAAACACGAATTTTGAGGAAGTAATATCTGATAAGAAGCCTTATCCACTCGGAGATGGAAATCCGGAGAGTTCAGAGGCTGAATCCCTCATTGAGGGAGAGGTGACAAGGCTTCCATATGCAGCGATCTATCCAAGAGTTTTTTCTGAAGGTGATATTTTCCACTACACAATAAGCGGCGGTCCGGGATTTGGTGATCCGCTTGAAAGAAGTTATGAACTCTGTGAAAAAGATGCGAATGAGGGGATATACACTCCTGATGTCCTAGAGAGAGTCTATGGAGTTGTGGTTGAAAAAGTGGGTGACAGGTGGGTAGTCAACAGAGAAAAGTCCGAAACACTCAGAGAAAAGATGAGAAAAAAGAGAGCTGAGAGGGCCATGGATTTCGAAGAATTTTGGCTGAGGGAAAGAAGGAAAATAACCGAAGGAGAGTTGAAAGAACACGTAAAAAGAATGTTCAGGGAGAGTATAGCACTTTCAAAGAACTGGGGCAAGGAATTTAAAGACTTCTGGCTTCTCGACGAGGTGGTGTTATGATGTTTGAGATACTGTCTGTTGATACAGGAGGTACTATGACAGATACTTTTCTTGTTGACAGAGAAGGCAACTTTATAATTGGGAAGGCACAAACAACCCCGGATAAAGAGTATTTAGGCATTTTGAATTCGTTAAAGGATGCACTAAAATCATCCAATATAGAACTTGACGTAAGGAGGGTCCTTGAGAGTCTAAGGGCTTTTGTTTACACCGGGACGATTATGATTAATCGCATTATAGAGAGAAAGGGTTTGCACCCTATCGGGCTGATAACTACAGCAGGCTTTGAAGATACGATAAGATTCGGTAGGGGAAAACAGAGCTGGGTTGAACTTCCATATTCTGAGAGATTGCACGCCGTTTCACATTACTACCCCGACCCAATAGTTGAAAGATCATATGTCAGAGGTGTCAGAGAGAGGGTTCTAACATCAGGTTTTGAGATGATTTCATTGTATGAAGAAGAAGTGAAGGAAGCCGTAGTAGATCTCCTTGAAAAAGACGTGAAAGCTATTGCTGTCTGCCTACTTTACTCATTTGCGAATCCAGAGCATGAACTCAAAGTCGAAAAAATTGCTAAAAAGGTAATGGAGGAAAAAGGCAAAGAAGTCCCAATTTTCCTCTCCCACAGGATAAATCCAGTAATAGGCGAGCTTGGGAGAATGAATACGACAGTTTTGCAGATATACGGTGCAGAGCCGTCAAGAGAGCAGTTTGAACTCATTAAACAACATTTTAGGGAAATAGGGATGAAAGCCCCTCTCAGGATTCTGACATCCTATGGCACAACCGTCTCACCCTCCCATGAAAAATTAATTACAACTGTTACATCGGGTCCAACTGGAGGTGTTCTTGGGTGCAAGTATCTTGGAGATATCTACGGTTTCGACTACATCGTCGGGACTGATGTAGGAGGTACGAGTTTCGATGTAGGGCTCATCTCGGCAGGTCAGTATTCACTGAAAACAGAATCAACAATAAACAGATTTCTTGTGAACTTTCCAATGATTTCAGTGGACTCTATTGGTGCCGGGACAGGAAGCTATATCCGCCTTGATCCCGTTACAAAGAGAGTCCGAATAGGACCCGACAGTGCATCGTTCAGAGTGGGAGTATCTTGGGAGGATGGCGGAGTTAGCACAGTGACAGTAAATGACGCTCTCGTGATAATGGGACATCTGAATCCAGATTACTTCCTCGGTGGTGAGGTAAAGTTAAACAGGAAAAGGGCTGAGGAGATGTTTCACGATCAAATTGCCTCTCCTCTTGGTGTTGATGTTGAAGAGGCAGCAGAAGGGTGCTTGGAGCTAATAAACCTAGAGATGAGGATGTATTTAAATGCAATGATCGTAGGAACGGGGCATGCTCCCGAGAATTACCATCTCGTCAGCTATGGAGGCGGAGGGCCTGTTTTAACTGCAGGATACACAAAGGGATTAAACTTCCGGGGAATTCTTGTTCCCACATGGGCCGCAGCGTTCTCTGCTTTCGGAGCTTCCACAGCAGATTACGGATTCAGACACGATCTTTCAACCGAGCTATTGCTTACTCCAGATGGTGGGATGGATCAGATAGTCACTGAGATGCTCAATCATGGTTGGCAGGAGTTGAAAAAGCTGATGGAGGAAGAGTTGAGAGCTGAGGGTATAGACCCCGAGTCTGTGCTTTACAAACCGAGCTTGAGGATGATGTACTTTGGTATGCTGGATGATCTCGAAGTTCCGGTTGTTAGATTTCCAATAAAGGAGAGTTACATCGACGACATCAGACATACCTACGATGACATGTTTGAGAAGATCTATGCCAGAGGTTCGAAGAGTCCAGAGGCTGGTTACATGATAAGCAGGATCATACTTTCATGCAGCATGCCGACTCCAAAACCCAAACTACCAGATCTCCAAGAAGGTGAAAGCCTTCCAGATGAGAAGGCGTACAAAAAGGGAAGGGAAATATTCTGTGAAGGAGAGTGGCATGAAGCAGAGATATATGAAATGGGTTATCTAACACCAAGGAATATTATCGAGGGTCCATCTGTTGTTGAAGCTCCAAGTACTACCTTCGTAGTGCCACCAGGCTGGAAAGCGAGGCTTGATAGACACAGAATTTTCTGGCTGGAAGAGAATAAAAGGGGGTGAAAATCATGGAAACGAAAGAGCTTGTAAAAGATATCATCGAAGGTAGACTGTCAATGGAAGAGCTCTACAGGATAATAAGCTCAGATAAAAATCCGGGCAGGTTCAAGCTTGTACTGGAGGTTCTGCAGGAAAAAGTTCCATGGGATGAGAAAATAATCTTACCTCTTTCCGATAGTCTTTTCATAGTCTGTAAGGATAACAAGCCCATTGTAAAATGCAAATGTGGATTTGAATTTGGTGATTACAGAGTAAACTGGAAATTGAAAGCCAAGGTTTTTGTTAGGGATACTCTGGAGTCCTTACAAGAGCTTTACAAACCATTCATGCACTCTGATCCTAACTGGACCGAAATAAGGGAATACTACTGCCCAGGATGCTTTACCCTTCTCGAGACTGAGGTTGTTCCACCAGGTTATCCGGTGATATTTGATTTTTTACCAGACATAAATGCCTTTTACAGAGAATGGCTTGGAGAAGAACCTCCATGCGAGGCTGAGTTTATGGATAAAACACTGGAATACATCCGAGAAAGAATGAAATAGTTTTTCCATTTTTTTATCACCAATATTTTATCCACCAGTATTTTATCACTAAAATAAATAACTTTTTTCCATCCAAGAACTGATAATTATCCGCCACTCCTGTATCAGAATGGTATGATTTGCTCCGAGGGGATTTTACACCTTATAGTAAGGAGAGATTAACAAAAAGTAATGAGAGAAGAATAGTTTGCCACCGAGGTGGTGGCAAGGGAAGGGGGGTGGGGCAAACATTCCCAATTAATCATTATAATTACTGATATTTATACCTTTCTATTTTACCACATGAGCTACCCCTCAACTCACAAAATATGGAGCCGAAGGTTTGAATTTCAATAAGGTTAAGCTAATAAGATCAAGAAAAAAGTTAAGAAAAAAATTTATTTGATCGGGTATATTCTTGAAAACATGGGACTCACAAACTTCAGGGTTATCATCAAAGACAAACTTGCCGGAATGGGTTATCCCGACAGGGAAGCTCTTATCCAACTCAAGGAGATGGGATACAAGGGCATATTAACCTTAACAGAAGAACCACTGGATTTTGAGGAGGTTAAACATTTCGAGTATTTTCACATCCCACTCTCTGAATTTAAAGCCCCTTACCTTGACCAACTCGCCGATGCCGTTCATTTTATCGACTCTGTGGGTGGGCCAGTGGCCGTGCACTGCCAGTTTGGCAAAAGCAAGACAGGGTGTATTCTCGGAGCGTACATGATCTACAAATTTAAACTCTCAGCCGACGAAGTCGCTAGAAGGTTGAAAAGCATTTTTAACAGTTATATAGAACTTTCAGAGCAGGTTGAGGCGCTTAGAGACTTTGAAAGGTTTTTGAAGACCAAAGCCTTCTTTGAAGAGGATTGCAAAGGGAAAATCGAGATTAAAAAAGACTATA
>QMZD01000123.1 GCA_003662985.1 Archaeoglobales archaeon
GAAAGGAATTGTATTTGGTTCGGGCATTGGCACGATCAGAGGCAGAAAGGCAGTCAGTCGAGCAGCGATGAAGCAGATTATAGACAACTTCAGAGAGCACGCTACAAGGTATCGCTATAAAGGAGGAGTTATCGTTGAAGTTCCTGATGGAGAGAGAATTGCCAAGAGAACGAAGAATAAGAAGCTCGGAATTTTGAGTGGGATATCAATTCTCGGCACGACTGGCTTTGTCGAGCCGTGGTGCAGGAAGCTCGTTGAGACCAAAATAGAGATTGCAAAGCAGTATGATAAAATAGTGGTGGCGACTGGCAGAAAAGCTTGGCAGTACGCTTTGAGGAAGTACCGTGGCTATCAACCCTTCGTGTTTGGTGTGCACATCGATGATGTGCTGGAGAAGCATCTGGGTGAGAAGGTGATAGTCGGATTTCCTGGCTTGCTTTCGATATGGGCTGGGGGAAGGGATAAGATAGAGGAGAAAGCTGCAAGGTATGATGTGAAGATTGAGGTGCTCAAAGATGCTGCATGTAGTCGGAGTTGGAATCTGCAGAGGGCACATAACTGAGAGGGCGAAGAGGTTGATTGAGGAGGCAGAGATCGTTTATGGCAGCAAGAGGGCGCTTGAACTCATCGGTGAGTATGTGAAAGGGGAGAGCAGGGTTCTCAGACGCTTTGATGAGTGTATTCGAGCGGAGGTAGAGAGGGAAGCTGAGAAAGCGAACGTTGTCGTTGCATCGACCGGCGATCCGATGGTGGCTGGTCTTGGAAAGCTGTTTGGCGGGGAAGTTGAGCCAGGAATATCGAGTGTGCAGGTTGCTTTAGCAAGGCTTGGCGTTGATCTTTGCGAAGTTGCAGTTGTTGATGCTCACGCAAAAAGATTTGATAGGCTTGATCTTCTAAACAGGCATCTCTTAATTTTAGCTGACAGAAAGTTTGATCTCAGCATTTTTGGACACCGCAGAGTTGTCGTGCTCGAAAATCTATGTAGCGAGGATGAACGGATGTTGTACGGTCTTGCCGATGAAATGAGGCTGAAATCGGATTACTCGATAGTTTTTGTGAGGAGGTGAGTGGTGAATGAGAAAAGGTTTGGTTATCGTCGGACATGGTAGCCAGCTTGACCACTACAGAGAGGTGATTGAAAAACACAGGAGGAGGATAGAGGAGTCTGGGGCTTTTGATGAGGTTCGCATAGCATTTGCAGCGAGGAAAAGGAAACCGTCGCCGGATGAAGCAATAAGGGAAATGAAATGTGATGTGGTTTACGTTGTGCCCCTCTTCATCTCATATGGATTGCACGTAACAGAGGAGCTGCCGGAAATGCTTGGTTTTCCGAAGGGGAGGGGTGTGAAGGAAGGTGAATTTGATGGCAAAAGAGTTGTGATCTGTGAGCCTATCGGCGAGGATGTCCTCGTGACGTACGCCATACTGAATTCTGTCTTTAGAATAGGGAGGGATTAGATGATTGCTGCAATGTGGAGCGGTGGAAAGGATAGCTGCTTAGCAGTCTGGAGGTTTGTTAAATCAGGGGGAAAAGTTGACAGACTGATATGCATGCTGAACGAAAGTGGTACATCGAGGGCGCATAGATTGAGCAGGGAAGCACTATCAAGGCAGGCTGAAGCTGTTGGCATTGAAGCTGTATTCGGCAGCTCGACATGGGGAGGTTACGGGGAAGTTCTGAAAGGAATAATCAAGGAGCTTGGCGCTCGCAGAGTGATTTTTGGAGATATATTCCTCGAAGAGCACCGCAACTGGATAGAGGAGTTTTGCAGTAAGATCGGTGTTAAACCAGTATTTCCACTCTGGGGCGATGATACGCTAAGTCTGGCTGAGGAGTTCGTAAGCGAGGGTTTTGAAGCCTACGTCGTTGCAATTCGTAAAGACATCGATGTGCCCATATTGGGAAAGAAATTTGACAAGAAGCTGATAGAAACCCTTCTAGATGCTGGAATAGATCCGTGCGGTGAAAATGGAGAATTTCACACCTTTGTTGTCGCCGGTCCGCTATTCAAGCGTAGAGTTAAGTTTAAATTCGGAAAAATCTGCGAAAATGAAAAATACGTTATGTTAGAGATCATAGTTTAGAGCTATCTAGATTGCTTATTATTATTCTTTCGGAGTTGAACCACGTGGGTTGGTCAAACACAGCTTTGTAATCAGAGCCAAGAATCGAAAATTAATCCTGTTAAGTTTATCTAAGCTTTGCCTTGACCACATGCTGGGACCTTTCCTTGTACAATGTGCTAACGCAGCAATAAGAAAGCGAAGCCTACGCAACTTATACTTAAGAATAAGAAGAAGAAAAGGGCATAACGTAGCAATTGTTGCAACTGCCAATTTTTAACCTTCTCCTCTTAGCTGCATCAACATCTGAATGTATTCTGGATTCTCTCTTATCTTTTCAACCAGTGCAATCATGTCCTTAAGTTTAGCAAGCAAAGCAGGGTCTTGCATGACTGCTGTAAGCATTTCACTTGCAACCTTTGGCTCTTTCATTTCAAGCCTAAGCCTCTCCTTTTCGTCTAGGATTAGGGCACATCTCCCACAAAACCGATCGGTTGGAGCGTTAATGTATCCGCATCTAGGACATTTGATAGGTTTTGCAACTCTCTCTTTCTCTCCTCCTCTTCTTCACTGCCATTTATCCTATTTATCGCCTTGTCTATATCCCTTCCCGAGATGTGCACATAGATGCGCGGCATGTCGCTTCCCTGAACCCAGCCGAAGAACTGATTCATTTGCGCCTCGGGCAGGTGTTTGGCGAGCGCTGTAGCTCTCGAATGTCTCATGGTGTGTGTTCGAACCCTTTTCCTCACTCCGGCAGCTTCTGCAGCCTTCTTTATCACTTTGTCTATCATCCTGTAGCTCATTGGCTCGCCCAGATTCCGGTTGCCGATGTTCACGAAAATGTAAGCTACTGGATCTATCCCCGATTCCGGATCGTAGCTCGGATGGTACTCCATCCACTTCTGAAGGTAAGAGATAGAGGTTACGATAGGAATAACCCTCTCCCCGGTTTTGCCGTGAACTTTTATCCTTGCCCCAAAGTCTGTCCAAGTTATGTCCTTCCACTTTAGTGTGGCCAGTTCGCCCACCCTAAGCCCCGCCTCGTAGAGCAGAGAAATCATCGCCTTGTCTCTAGGATTCTTAGCGACCTCTATCATCTTCAGAATTTCCTCCTCCAGAACCTCGGGCTTTCTGTTGTCCCTCTTTTCACCCTTTAAAGGCTTCAACCCCCTCCAATCCTCACCTTTGAGCCACTTGAAGAACTTCCTGAGACCCTTCTTGAACTCGTTAACCGTTTGCGGAGTGTAATCGGCGGTTTCTATCTCGACGAGCACATCCTTTATGTCTTCTTCAGTCCACTCGTTGAACGGCTTGTTTTTCCACCTTTCGCAGACTATTCGTAGAGTTTGCAGATATCTTGCAATTCTGGAATTTCGCTTTCTACGCCCACCCCCGGCGTTTTATCGAGTTATTAGATCATATACTATTTTGTAAAATTGGTTTATATTTTTAGGGATGAAAATCTTCTTTTTTAGATTCTATCCTACTCATATCTCCAACAAAATATTGACTGTCTGGCACTCGCTACTCATCAGAAACACCTCAGTGTTGTTTGTGATTTCGGAATGAAGCGATGGTAAAGCTTTCTGTAGTTAACCTCAGGATAGAAAGATGAATCAACGATGAAATAACCGTTTGGTTCTTTTTCGAAATAAATAAATCTATCAGCCTTCTTTGCTATATAGTCGAATGCATAATCTGATTTTGTTGAGTAGTAAATAACAACTTTACCCCTTGCAGCATTTTTTAAAGCTATGTAAAGATTTTCGAGCATAGCAGTAACATCAACATTGCCAAAATCCTCAAACAGCATCTTATCATGCTCAATAAACATAACATCATGATAAAACTCCTTCAAAATTGATAACAATTGATAAATTGTGAAAACCCTATTAACATCAAATTCTTCCTTCACATCTGTTGAAATCTCCGAGTAGTTTCCATATACATATAGCAACCCATAACGGTGATATTTAGCGTAGTCTTCAACTGTCTTAACCCCAATCTCCTTTGGAGCAATTAAAGCATTCAATCCATTTCTTATTGTTACCGACAAAACCTCAATGTGCATAGGCTAGGTTAATCTACAACAATATCACTTTTAACTGTACAGTAAAAGTAATAGAAATTTACAAGTAAATTGAGATTCATCATCAACTTTTTTAAGAGTTGGTGTTAATAGAATCAATGGATTATCTAAGATGGGATGAGACAATATTCAAAAACCCAGAAGTTTTCGATGCCAGTTATTTACCAGACATGTTATTACACAGGGAAATGCAACTAAACCAGCTGACCTCTAGCTTAAAACCAGCTATAGCAGGATCTCAACCGATTAACTCTCTCTGCCTATGCTCTCCAGCAACAGGTAAAACATCAGCAGTCAGACTCATCTTTAAGCAGCTTGAAGAATTTGGTGTTGTAACTTGCCACATCAACTGTCAAATTATCAACACAAAACATCAGGTCTGGACAAAAATTTTTGAGATCGTTGCCAATTTCCAACCACCAAGTGGAATCTCCTTCTTAAAACTCTATTTAGCAACTCTTAAAAGGCTATCCAAACCGTTGGTTGTTTGTTTAGATGATTTGGATTATTTGGACGTCAAAACATTAAATGAGACAATCTATTCAATTTTAAAAGCTTATGAAACAGTTGATGTTAAAATTGGGTTGATAGGGATAACAACCGACTTCCAAGTTCTATCGAAGTTGGATGCACTAACAGGCTCAATATTCCACGCCAATGAAATCTACTTCCCTTTATATACAAAGAAGGAAACTAAAAACATTTTAAAGAGGAGGGTCGAAGCAGGATTATACAATGGAGTTTTGGATGATGAAGCTTTTAACTTAATTGTTGATTTAACTCACAATTCTAAAGACCTGAGATTGGGATTGTATTTATTAAAGATGTCGGGAATTGAAGCTGAGAGAAAAGCAAAGAAGAAGATAGATGTTGAAGAGGTTGAGAAAGCTTATGAGGGTGGAAAAAGCCTGTTTTTAGATAAAAGCCTATCAGCCTTAAACAGAATGGAGATAGAAGTGCTAAAAGCGATTTATATTAAAGATAACATTACTTCTGGTGAGCTATTTGAGCATTTTAAGAAGAGAATTTCTTACAGGATATTCTATGATATTCTAAACAAACTTGAAAGGATAAGATTGATTGATTTAAAGATGGAACACTCAAAGGGCAAAACCCAGAGAATATTCAAAAAGTATGACAAAGATATAATGCTCGATGCTCTTGAAAGGGTTAGTAGCTAGCTTGTATAATCAATTTTGTGTAAATTACTTAAAATAATCCAACCTCTCAGGTTTCTCATCTTTTTTTCCTTTCAATTTACTAACATCCACATCCAAATCTAAGATTTCATTCAACTTCTCTAAAATTCTTATAACTGCATCGAAATCTGGTTTTTCTGGATTTGAGTGATCTAGTGTTGTCTCAGCAAACAGACAAAATCCTTCTATATCTCTCAAAGCAGCCATGCCAAGAACTAAAGCTGAGAAACCAAAGAATTCTCCCGGCTCTCTCCTCAAAATCCCGAGCTTATTCATCTCTTCTGCAATCCTTTGATCAGTTGAAGCAAAAAATATTCTTTTCCCACCACTTCCATGTGCCGCAAGAACAATTATCCTTTTGACGTTAAATTTTTCAAATAAATCAACAACTTTGCTTGCAACTTCATATTGCGATGTAAATTCAGCCTGATAACCTTTTGTTATTATCAATTCAGGTTTGTTGTGATAATAAAGTTCAATTTTGGGTAAATGGGCCAAGCCATCCTTTACATTCACCCCGATCTCTCCAAAACTCCCCAAATACGATACCCCATAGTAGATAATGGGGAAATTAGAATACAATTCAGCA
>QMZD01000124.1 GCA_003662985.1 Archaeoglobales archaeon
AAAGCCTTAAAAGTGTTGAGGGAAGAGATTTTAGAGTGAACGGAAAATGGAAAAGGAAAGTGGTGGAAAAATGGTGAAGATGGTGAAGATCATCGAAGTCGTATATGAGGATGGAGTGTTCAAACCGTTGGAGAAGGTTGATCTACCCTCTGGCTATAGGGTGAAGATGAGAATAGAGGTGGAAAGGGGGATTATGACAAAGAAATTTCTCGATGAGTTGAAGAAGAGAGTTGAAACTTTACCAAAGTCGAAGGTTAACCTAAAAAAGCTCGATGAGATTTACCATGAGGGAAAAGTGCTTCATTGACACAACGGTTTTGCTTGACGTGATACTTCAGGGAGAAATGGAGTTACTGGAAAAACTATCCGGCTATCTCCTGCACACCTCGGTGAATGTTCTAGAGGAAACCGGATTCAAAATTATCATCGCCAGCGTTTTGGATAGCTTGGGACTTGAAAAGACGAATTTTTACAGGATCAAAGACGCATTTGAAAGAGGATATGGTGGAGAAGCGATGTTAGATAGGTTGCATGCCTTGAATTTTATGAAGAACGGTCTTATCGTTCTTCCGCTGGAGGACGTTATTTTTGATGACTCGAAGAAGATTATCGAAAAATACAGGTTACTCCCAAACGATGCCTTAATCGCTGCAACCTGCAAACATTACGGAATAAAGAAGATAGCAACCTTCGATGATGATTTTAAGAGGGTGGATTTTTTAGAAATCGTGAAGATGGAATAGCTAATCGGAGATAGGTCATCTCTTAAACCTCTCAAACTGCTGCTGTGGTTTTTGATTTTGGTGGATCTTCCTCAAATACTCCAACGACTAAAAGCATACCTGATGTAAAGCCTTTTGGCGAGGAAAGCCTTAAAAGTGTTGAGGGAAGAGATTTTAGAGTGAACGGGAAAATGGGAAAGGAAAGTTATGGTAGGTGTGAAGATGGTTAAAATGGTGAAGATCATCGAAGTTGTATATGAGGATGGAGTTTTCAAACCGTTGGAGAAGGTTGATCTGAAAGAGAAGACAAGACTAAAGATCATGGTTAGCAAAGGAGAGAAAAAAGAGGTTGTCGAATTTTACAGGGGTGTTTTTGGAAAAGCAGATACTGAGGAGCTAAGAGAACTCGAGGAGGAGGCACAGATACAGTGATAATGGTAGACACGAATGTTTTTTACAATTTTTTATTCGAAACAAAGCTAACTGGTAAAGCGAGCAAAATATTTGAACTTGGGGAACAGCTTTTTACCTCATTTACCATAATAAACGAGACGCTATATATCATCTCTAGGAAGATGGCTGAAAGAAAGTTCAACATTAAATCTTCCAGAAAATTTAGAGAGTTCATATCCGATGGGGGATACGAGCCATTTGTAGAAGAGCTGATGAAGTTCTTTAACTTGCTGGATGATTTTTACATTGTGGTGTTGAAAGACTATCAGAACGTTACCGAAATCTGGGAACTGATGAAAAACTGCAAACTACTTCCAAACGATGCCTTGATTGCCGCAACCTGCAAGCATCATGGAATAAAGAAGATAGCAACCTTTGATGAGGATTTCAAAAGGGTTGACTTTCTGGAAATCGTGGAGGTTGCGGAGGCTGGAGGTTGAATGATGGGTAAAATGCTTCCTGGCATAGTTGTTAAACCGCTGAAGAGATTCGCCGATGAAAGGGGATTCTTCACCGAGATAATGCGAAAGGATTGGGATATTATAAAGGCTGAAGATGAGATAGTCCAAGCTAACATGTCCATCACATATCCCGGAGTGGTTAGAGCCTAGCATAATCGCTTGAGTTGTGTGGGAAATTCAACCATGTTTACAAAAAAAGCATTGGGTGGGGATACCTCATCGATACGCCTCATCGATACGCTTTCTCGAATTCCGCTAAAGGAGAAGCTAAGGGTAGAAAGGGTAGATTATGAAATAGAGAAGAATCAGAAACTGTTAAAAACATTTTAGATGAATTGTATCTATGGGTATTGAAACAGAAATAACTGAGATAAAAAAATACCTCATCGAAATCTCAAAAAAAGATAGATGAGCTTTTGTATGAAAAAGATATCACGTCTTTAATGAAGCTTACAGAGACATCACTTTCAGAGTTTTTTGAGGGAGAAGCAGACATCTACAAAATAGAAGATCTCAAAGTTAGATATTAACGATAAACTCAGAAAAATATTTGAGGTTTAGTTGCTTGTTACTTAATATTATATTTAAGTTATATATTAGAAATTTAGAAATTCTCATCTGGAGAAGTGTTAAAAGAAAGGGAGATGGAATAGGGATAGCCCACCTGGATAGATACTTAGATACCAGTGCTGTAGATTTGTGATGTGATGGTAGGAAAAAAGTTAAACATACTGAGAATACGGTTATGCTTACCCAGGTCAAAGGTTATGGAAAAGGGAAGATTCCTGTGCTGGTAGGGATTCAAACTTCTAGGAGGTCCAGTATTGAAAATACTATTCGAAGTGCATGCTGTAACCTGCAGGAACATAAGAACGACTGTAAGCTACTGGAAATACGTGATCGAGGTAAAACATCCAGAATCCTTTAAAAAAATCGGTTTTCAGAAGGCCGCTGAGGTTGTTATGGAAACCCTGAAGAATCCGGATGTAGTGGTTAGAGAGGTGCTTGACCCCTCAGTTCATCTGTATTACAGACGTTTTGGGGAGTATTTCATATGTGTTGTTGCCAAACACTTAAATGGAGACGGTTTCATAATAACATCATACAGGACGGATCGCATGAAAAGAGGAGAGGTTGTATGGAAAAGAAGGTGAGGGTTTACTACGATAAGGAGATGGATACTATCGATGTCTGGTTCGATGACCCTCCAGACGAGGGATTTTCAAGAGAGATTAGCGACGGAATTATTGTAAAGTATAATTCTAAGGGAGTGGTTGTTGGAATTGAGATTCTTTTTCTGTCAAAGCAAAAGGCAGTGCTGGATGTGGTACCTGAGGAAATAAGAGAGGATCTTGAGAGAGCTGTTAACGAGTTCGTAAACGCCGTTAAAGCAATAGCCTGAGTTTGTTTTTAGTTTTACTCATTTTCCGGTGGCTGAAAGATTAATTTCAGTCAAAGTTGTTGAAGACGAGATGTAGGCGAGATGAAGAAAATCAATTTCGCATTTATCCGAGCTGGGGAAAAGGAAGGGATAGTAAGGGATAGTATTTGTATAATTCTCAGAATCAAAAAAGCGGGAAAACTTCTGAAGGATGCTGAAAATGAGTCTGAGATGTGTTGAGGTGCCTGAAATTGAAGGTCAGAGAAGTTATAAAGCTCATAGAAGAAGATGGGTGGTATCTCGTGAGAACCAAGGGAGTCTAGACAGTACAAGCATCAAGTTAAAAAGGGTCTGGTAACACTGGTAACCTGAATGATGAGGTCGCAAAGGGAACTTTAAATAGCGTATTGAAACAAGCAGGTTTAAAGGGGGTAAGGAAAGATGTTTAAGTACACGATAATCATAGAAAAGGCGGGAAATAATTACTCAGCGTACTGTCCCGATCTGCCAGGATGCATCGCTACCGGCTCAACCACAGAGGAAACGATCGAAAGAATGAAGGAAGCAATAAAATTTCATATAGAAGGCCTAAAAAAAGAGGGGTTGAAGATTCCAGAGCCCACCACCACTGCTGTATCCGTTGAGGTGGTTGTGTAGATCACGTAGATCAGACTGTATGCGATGTTTAGTTTAATTCAAACTTAAAGGGGTGCGACACTTAACCTGCGATACTAAACCTGTGATACTGAACCTCGAAAACGCAAGGGATTTCTTTGGAAAAGCAAGAAAGTTCTTGAAGATGCCGTAAACCTTTAGATGGGCTCAAGTTTTTTGTGTTTCTTTTAATATCTTGACATCTTGATAGCTTGATGTTTAATGCTTAACGCAAGGAAGAAATTCTCATCATTTTGCCCGAGGGTTTCTGAATGATTTCGATAGTTTTGGGCACGAGGCCGGAGATCATCAAGATGTCTCCCGTGATAAGGGAGTGTGAGCGTTTGGGGTTAGATTTGTTTAATTACTTCATTGCATAGGACAGCATTCGCAAAAGATGGACAGAGTTTTCTTTGAGGAATTGGAGTTGCCTGAGGCGAAGTATAATCTGGATGTGGGGTCTGGAACCCATACAGGAACGCATGCAGAATAGACTGGTAAAATTATGATTGGAGTTGAAAGAGTTTTGATGGAAAAGAGACATGACGTCGTTTTTAGTGCAAGACGATACAAACATGGTTTTAGCTAGAGCTTTGGCCACCACCAAGCTGCATATTGAGGTTGGACGCGTTGAAGCTGGTTTAAGGAGTTATGACAAGACCGTGATTATCAACGAGTTGCAACAGTAAGCGTAATATATGGATGTGATGAGGTGTATACCAATGGCAGAAGTTAAAATTAAAATTCCCGAAGATCTGAAGAGGAGAATGGAAAAATTCGGGGTTGACTGGTCACCGTTGATACGAAGTGCGATTGAAAGGGAGATTCAAGATTTCATTGAAATGGAGAGAATAATATCCAAAAGCAAGATGACTGAGGAGGATGCTTTAAAGCTTGGCGATAAAATCAGTAAATCGATTGCCGAGAGGTTTATAAAGCATGTTACTGGTGATCGACGCTAATGTGGTATTCTGCTCTTATAGCCAGAGGGGGAACATTCAGAGTTTTCTTAACGAACAGGATTCTGAGGAAATTTCGTTTCGTGGCTCCAGAGTATCTGTTCATCGAAATTCATGAGCATTTTGACGAAATACTTGAAAAGACCAAACTTTCTCAGGAAGAATTGGAGGCGGTTTTGGGTTTTCTGGAGGGTCAGATGGAAATAATTCCGTTTGAGGAGTTTGAGGACAAGTACGGCGAAGCTAAAAATATTTCTCCCGATGTTGATGACGTCCCTTACATTGCAATTGCGTTGAAATTGAACTGTGCAATCTGGTCGAATGACAGGAAGTTAAAGAGCCAGGATGCCGTTAAAGTTTACACAACGCAGGAGATAATGCAGATGCTTGAGATTTAATCTTTATTTCCGGAATTCTAATCGATTGATAGTAGTAGTCACCACATAAGAGTGGGAGGCTATTTAAGCTCAGTTTTTGCGAACAAGCCGTTCGTGTAGAGATTAAGAGAGTGATCAAAGAAATGATAGCGATAGTTTTAGGCCTGAGATCATTAAGTTGAGCCCCGTGATAAGGGAGTGTGAACGTTTGGGGTTAGAGCTGGATTTGGATCACTTCATTGCATAGGACAGCATTCGCAAAAGATGGATAGGGTGTTTTTTGAGGAGTTGGAGTTGTCCAAGGCTGATTATAGTCTGATACAGGTTTTAAGATTTAGCTAATAGGTGTTGGTTATGAAAGGAGTAATCCTCCACGGCGGTTATGGCACGCGTTTAAGGCCACTAACGCATACCGGCCCAAAGCAGCAGGCGACATGTTCGTTTTGGCGTATGCGAGAACCTATGGCATAAAGGCTATGATCACGAGATGCACGAACAACTATGGCATGTATCAGTTTCCTGAGAAGCTCATACCCAAAACGATAATGATGCTCGAGATAGCTGAGAGAAAGATCAAAGGCATTTTCCATCTGGCTGGGGCAACGAGAGTGTCAAGGTTTGAGTTCGCTGAGGCTGTAGCACATGAATTCGGGCTTGATAGATCGCTCATAACTCCGTCACAGATGGAAGACATAAACTGGATCGCTGCAAGACCAAAAGATTCCTCACTTGACACTTCCAAAGCTGAAAGCATGCTGAATGAAAAGCCTTTTGGCGAGGAAAGCCTTAAAAGTGTTGAGGGAAGAGATTTTAGAGTGAACGGAAAATGGAAAAGGAAAGTGGTGGAAAAATGGTGAAGATGGTGAAGATCATCGAAGTCGTATATGAGGATGGAGTGTTCAA
>QMZD01000125.1 GCA_003662985.1 Archaeoglobales archaeon
ATTAATATTTTCAACCTTAAGCACGCTAATCACCTATCAGAATCCTCCTAACCTCCTCATCATCCAGAATCTCCTTTCCACCCTCTTTTAGAACTTCACCCTCGTGCATGACCACTATTCTATCTGAGTACTCTCCTACAACCTCCATATCATGCTCGACGATCACTGCGGCGATATTTTGCTCTTCGATAAAACCTACAATCGTTTGCATAACCTCATCCCTCTCCTCTAAACTTATCCCGGCTGTGGGCTCATCGAGTAGTATTAACTTCGGTTTAAGCGAGAGTGCCATGGCAACATCGAGGAGTTTCCTCTGACCGTGTGGTAGCTCACTAACGAGCTTTATTGGTATGTTGAGAGTTTCTAGGAGCTTTATTGCCTCCTCTCTCGCTTTATCGAATCTGTCTTTGGTTCTGTAGAAGATGTGCGAAATTCCTTCGTGCGAAAAGATTGAAACGAGAACGCTATCTAACGTCGTGAGATTCTCATAAATGGCCGGTATCTGAAAACTTCTTCCGATACCGATTTTTACCCTTTTGTGAGCTGTAAGATTTGTGATATCTCTTCCATCAAAGAGAACCTTACCAGAATCGGGTTTTAGACCACCCGATATGAGATTAACTAGTGTCGTCTTTCCGCTTCCGTTTGGTCCCACTACCGAGATAATTTCGCCATCTCCCACACTTATGCTTACTCCATCAACAGCATGAACCTCTCCAAAGTACTTTTTGAGGCTCTCGGTTCTTAGTACCTCCATTAACCGATCCTCCATCTTTTCTCGATTTCACCCATTAAACCTGTTGGAACAAATATTACGATCGAGACTATTAGAATTCCAAAAGCGAGATACCAGTAAAGGGCTGCCGACGAAATTATTGCTTTGAGATAGGTGAATAAAAATGATCCTACGATTGGGCCGATAAAAGACGTGTAACCACCGAGGAGAGTCATTGCGACGAACTCTCCAGAACGCAATACGC
This sequence comes from Archaeoglobales archaeon, assembly GCA_003662985.1. Classification (GTDB taxonomy): domain Archaea; phylum Halobacteriota; class Archaeoglobi; order Archaeoglobales; family Archaeoglobaceae; genus Archaeoglobus_A. The sequence continues at coordinate 981 of QMZD01000125.1, forward strand.
TCAGAACATCGTCTGGAGAAATCTGTCCTAGATATAAAGCGTACATAGCTCCCGCAATTCCAGCAAAAAGACCAGAAATTGTGAAAGCTGCAAGCCGTAACTCATAATAGACACTCCAGCAAATCTTGCCCTAAGCTCGCTATCTCTTATAGCTTGAAGGGTAAGGCCAAATGGGGATCGGAGTATAATTCTCAGGCAGAAAAGACTAATAAAGAATGTAACGACGATGTAATAATAGAATTCAGTGATCGAGCCTACTTCATGTCCGAAGATGTGCACAGAATAAATTCTTATCCCATCATCACCTCCTGTTATCGGCCTTAGTTTGTGGGCAAGGGCATAAAAAAGCTGGCTTATCGCAATCGTGAGCATTGTAAAATAAATTCTCGTGTGTCTTACGCAAATCAAACCCACAAGCACGGCAAGGGCGATGGATGATATGATACTCACTGGGAGCAAAATTTCGAGTGAGGTTATGTTGAAGTGCTTTACAAGCAAACCAGCGCTGTATGCGCCACATCCGAAGAAGAGAGCATGACCAAAAGATAGAAGCCCAGTATAGCCGAGGAGAACATTTAGCGAGAGTGCTGCGATGCCAAATACCAACGCAAGCCCGGTGAGGTAGGTTACGTATTCTCCCCCCAAGGGGATTATAAAAAGTACGATGACGAATGGGATGTAGAGGAAGAGTTTTCTATTCTTCAACTCATCCCTCAACCTCTACACCTCCGAACAGACCGCTTGGTTTTACAATTAGAACGACGATCATAATAAGATAAACGATTGCAAGTTCTATCGCCGGAAACATAGAAATTCCAAACGATCTTACCAATCCGATTAGGAGTGAGGCGACAAGAGCCCCCTTTATACTGCCCATCCCTCCTACAACCAGCACGACGAGGGCAAGGATGAGCATATCAACGTCGAGTCCAATCCAAGCGCCTGTGATTGGAAGCATCAGTCCGCCTGCAAATCCAGCGAGAAAACAGCCAAGAAAGAAGGTTAGAGCGTAAACCCAGTTAACGTTTACACCAAAAGCACTTGTGACCTCTGTATCAAATGAGGTGGCTCTTATAATCATCCCAACCTTCGTTTTTATGAGAAGGAACCACAGCAGTGCAGCAAGAACGGCAGCAATAACTATCAAATAGATATTGTAGAGTGGAACAACAGGCCCTCCCAGGGATATTACGCCAAGTTTAAATGTGATTGTTGGATCTGAAATGGGCATGCTTCCCCAGAGGATCCTAAAAACGTCCATGAAAACAAATATCATACCGTAAGTTAGCAGCAACTCGAAGAGTTCCCCTCTGCCGTAAACGTTCTTTAGTAATCCCCTTTCGAAAGCGATCCCAACAATTCCGGCAATGGCTCCCGCTATGAAAGGTGCTGCAAGGTGCAACGCAGGATCTGTTGAAAGGCGTGTGATTGAGTACGCTATGAAGACCCCCATGAGATAAAAGCTTCCATGGGCAAAGTTAACGACTCTCAAAATACCCCATATTATTGTTAAGCCCGTCGCAACCAAAAATAAAATAGAGGCAAAAATTAAACCGTTTATAATTTGGGGAATCATCGATCATCCCTTACCACTTCGCAATCCAATCCGTACCTTTCATGAAAGCTGGAGGCTCGTGTTTTGATGGTTCGAGCGTTATTTTAGGCTTGTAAAGATATGGTAGACCGTATCCCTTGGTATCTTCAGCAAGCACACCGCATTCAATTGTCCAGAGCACTCTGTGGTCCTCCTTTCTCATAATGCCTTCTCCATAGGGTGTGGAAACCTTCCTTAAGTTCTCCATCGCATCTCTGATTTCATCTCTAGTTGGAAATGCCCCTTTCTCATCGTATGCTTTCTCTACTGCTGCTTTAAAGGTGTAGAACGATGAGATTATATCAGCTACAGCCCCCATCTCCAAGTTACCGTACTTTTTCTTATACCAGATGAGGATATTACGGTATTCCTCGTATTCTATGGAACCCTGATTGAATGGCTGTGGATGTCCAAAGACCGGAATATCTCTGCCTATGGCTGGGTAGAAATCCCAGTATCCCTCGAGTATTGTGTTGCCGCCAGTTCCTTTTAGAAGCTTATAGGGAATTAGTTGATCCACGAATCTCGTAAAATCGGTTCCCCAGAGGCTCGTGAAGATGAAGTCTGGTTTCGCCTCAACAAGTTCTGAAACGTATGGAGTGTAGTCTGGAGAGAAAATCTTTGGATAGAGTGGATCGAGTAGCTCAGCATCGGGCATCAATTTTTTGATTGCTGCAGTGAAGTAGTTGTAATTGTCATAACCGTAAGCGTAGTCCTGATGAATTTGGGCTATAACCTTGGTTTCAGGGAATAGCTCTTTCACCATGTACGCTGCCTGCACAGCATGGGAGGTGGTAGAATTTGCTGTATGGAACACCCAATCAAAAACACCCTTTGATGGATCTTCAGGATCCTTCCACGTGCCATATTCCGCTCTTGCTTGGCACTGTAAGAAAAACGTGTTATTCTCATCACATACGGGAGCGACAGCGAGAGTGTGGTTTGTGCCCGGAATACCCGTCACAACGTCAACTTTATCCTGCAAACACAGTTTTTTCGCCTTCTCGACAGTATCTGATGGGCTAAGTCCCTGATCTTCATGTACAACCTTAACCTTAGCTCCCGCAATTCCCCCAGCGGCGTTTACCTGTTCGACGAGATAGTCTAATTGTTATGTGCTGGCACACCAAAGGCTGCAGCAGGACCGGCTCTGAAGGATATTATTCCGATCTTTAACTCTTTTGGTGGTGTCGGAGTGGGCTTGGGGGTTGGAGTAGGAGTTGGTGTGGGAGTTGCGGCCGGTTTCTGTGGTTGTGCATATCCTAGTAACGCTCAAGCTGCACCAGCACCTAACAGCTTTAAGAAATCCCTCCTTGTGGGTTTGTACATACCATCACCAATTTTCATTAAAGATTTTTAAAATATTTATGATTTTTGCAGAAATTAGAAGTTTTAGAAGTTTGTCTTTTCCCGAAATTACCTTCCACTCCAGCCTGTGTGGAGTTTGAGGAGAAAGCGATGAGATAGACAATTAGAGAGAAAGAAAAGGAAGCGTCAACACAGAAATTATAAGTTTGAATTCTCCTAGGATCATTTTTTCTCATCGAATTGACTGAGAGATACTGAAATTAAAGTTGGAAAAGCTTGGTGAAATGCTAATCGGTCAGATACCATGGGGTTTTAAAATTAAATGCAAAAATTAGGTTTTTATAACCTCCAACAAGATTTCCGCAATGTCTTTAACCTCGATATCTATGTTTTCGGATTTTGCAGCATCTTCGAGCATCATCAAACATATTGGGCAGGATGTGACTAGGAGATTAGCGGTCTCTGCCGCCTCTTTTATCCTGATCTTTGCTGGACTATCTTTTCCACCCAGGTAGTCCGTGTAGAAATTTCCACTCCCTCCACCACAGCAAAATGCATTTTTCCTGTTTCTTGGCATTTCGACAAAGATCAGACCAGGAATCTCCTTAAGAATCTTTCTTGGTTCTTCGTACAAACCATTCCATCTTCCAAGAAAACATGGATCATGGTAGGTAGCTTTGGCATTCACTTTCCCGAGATTGAGTTTCTTACTCCTTAGTAGGCTATAGAGTAACTGTGTATGGTGCAAAACATTAAACTCTGCACCAAACTCGGGGTAGTAATTTCTAAACGCGTTGAATGCGTGAGGATCGGGAGTGATGATTTTTCTGACTCCTTCACTCTCGAACTTCTGTAGATTGTTGCGAGCTATCTCCGCAAACAGACCGAATTCACCCATTATCCTAACCTCATTCCCTTCGCAAGTTTCGTCTCTCATGACTCCAAAGTCTACTTCAGCCATCTCCATAAGTTCCTTGAGCGCTTTCAGTGCTTTTTTAGCTCTACTATCGTAAGAGGCTACACAACCAGCATAGAGCAAATATTCATTCTTATCGTAGTACTTCCCTTCGGCCCATTCTAGCCTTTTTGATTTTTTCTCCCCCCATGGATTGCCAAATTTCGCAATATTGCTGAAAAAATCGGCAACTTTTGATGGAACTAGCCCATTTTCGACCATGTCCGCCCTTGCATGGATGAAAACATCTACCAATTGGTCACTGAACTTGAAAACACAATTTTCAACACAGTTTCTGCACGTCGAACATGAGTACATGATCTCACCGAGGTGCCCGCTCCAACTTATCTCTTCATTCAAGAATGCTCTTATCAGCCACATTCTTCCACCGGAGAAATAGCTCTCAAACTTGTACTTTGCGTATGATGGGCAATTTATTCTTGAATAATCGGAAGGATACTTGCAATAACCACACCTGAAACATCTGTGAACTATTTCGGTATAATCAAACTCCACCATCTTACTCTACCTCCCAGTTTCCGGGACTCATTATGTTGTTCGGGTCAAGTAATTGCAGTATCTTTCTCATCAATTCTTTCGTAGTGGAATCCATTCTCTCCAGAATTAGTTTCTGCGCCGGAAGTTCAGCTTTCCAAGGGATGCCACCCATCTCCAAAACGACTTTGTTGGTTTCATGCAGAGCTTTTCGAGCTCTCTCAACATCCTCCTCATCTGCCCTATTAAATGGATAGGCATATGCAAACATCATGCAATGCGCTCTGCCGATGACCCGGATGTTGAATGCGTAGGTAATATCGATTCTCTCGGCTATCTCAAGTCCCTTCCTGTATGCATCGCCAAACAGCTCTACAGGCAAAATCGCTCCGACGTACTCAAATCCGCCACCCTTTCGTACATCGGCAAATCTCACAAGTTGTGACATCGGTTCTTGGAGAAACATGGCCTTCATAGCTGGGGTGAGCATGAGAAAACCCCCCTCTTTCCGAGTTATGTACTCCCTAACAGCGTTTCTTACTATCTTTTTCTTCAGCTCCATTTCCTC
>QMZD01000126.1 GCA_003662985.1 Archaeoglobales archaeon
ATTCTCAAGTTTTCGGGTACTGTCGCTTCACTCTTTTTGTTCGAAGCCCACAGCAGCAGGGAAATGAAAAGCAGCCTCTCATCATCTCCAACTCCATTCTCAGTAAAGTTAGCTATCCATGCAGCTCTGGAAAACGTGGCGTTTAAAATCACAGCCGGCGTAGGGTGGTCTTGGTTTTCCCATCTTACGTCTTGATTGCCTCGAATCAATATCCTGTTTACATCTCTATCTATCGGATAGAGAAACTCGTATGATGCCCATGCAGCTTGCTGCCAGCCCGGTGGAGACGGCTCCCCAGGTGGTAGGCCCTTGCCTTCACGCCCAGGCGGCAACGAACCGCTACCGTAGTCAACTTTTATGAAATCGTGGAATGTATACCCAGGCTTAAAAGACACTCCTATCCTGCGCGGCTCGACGTACCTCAATGAAAAGTTGAAAATCATGTCGCTATAGTTTACAGAGAAATCATCATTCACTAAAATTACTATATCAGCGCTTTGATTGGCATCCGTATCAAAGTATACGGAGGAAAAATCACATATCCAAAACGTGTAGTTTTCTGGCATATCAGTCGTTGTGTTGACGCGGAGCTTGAAAACACCTCTAGCGATGTCCGAGCATACTGGTGGGGTCGATTCTAATACCGGATCAATTTTTACATTCCTGGAGGGAAACGCTTGCAGCATGATTGGAACATGATGGAAATATTTGTATGGATGAAAGATTATGTCATCCACACCATCCGGCTTTCTACCAAATTCGTCATAAGCTATTAATTCGTTTGGAAAACCACCCGTCCAGTTTAAGCCGAATATCTCTTTCTGCACATCGTCTATCTGCTCTTCGGTTAAGTCGGCAACTTCGACTATACCGTTGTCTTTTTTAAGATGCTCTCTCAGCAAGCTCAAATACTTCGGGTCCGTAAGCTCTTTGTAACCGATTATCACAAGAACATCAGGCCCCTTATCCTTACCGCATGGATTTATCCTTTCTAGGTCGGTAGGACAGATGGTAAAAGTGATATCCCTCCCATTCAACTTTATTCCACTTAACCAGCTGCGCAGATAGTCCAACTCTTCATCCGTACAGTTGCAAGAAACTTTTATATCACTCTTTATAGCACCCTTGATCTCAGGCCATACTATAAGGCTAGTCTCTGGAAATGCTTTTGCTAAAAATTCGTTCAGACTACTTCGATCAAAGGAATAGTTGTAGAGCTTTTCCAATCTGTCGATCGTGAGTACTATGTCCCTGCCTTTCAATAGTAACAAAGCATCACTCCATCTTGATCTGTAAGAAAATCCAGGAAAGAAGATGTTGAAAGCGGCGAAGAGTATGAGTGCAACGATTATGAGCTCCATCATAGAAACAAAACCCTTCCCTCTTACGTATACCATATATCACCACATCTGAACAATCAACTCACCGAAATCGCCAGAATCGAAAGCAACAAGCCTTGATATAGTTGCATTAATCTCTTTAGCTGTTACGTCTTGCGGATAACAGTTTATCAACACCGCGTCATCTGTTTTGTTTATCATAATTATGTAGAACTGATAATCCGTTCCTATCCATTTCGCCACATCATCGTACCTGCCCTGAACTTCGCATATCTGATTGAACATACGGATTTTATCGCTCGAGAGTAAGTTTGTTCTGTTCTCTCTTTTGCTGTTTAAGCCAATCCTTCTGATCGCGCTGGGAAAGTTTTCCCAGTCTGCTGGCTCTCCAGGATCGTTGATGAGAAGCTCGGATACTTGATAAACTTCAGACCTTACGTTCTCATTTCTCAATTCTCTCAGATAAACAGGAGCGATCCTTATTAATTCAAGGCCGAGGTAAAGCGAAAACATGATAAAAAGGACTATAGCGATCATATATTCCAGGCTCAACTGTCCTTTTACTTTAATCATTCGTCTCACCAGGATTACCTACATCCCTAAAAAACCCAGTTTTATTAGAATTGTAAACGCACCGAATGTTATACCAGAAAGTATGATACTATGCTTCAAGCCTGCTAGGATGGAATTTTCACTTATCTGCCCTGCTACTAAACCAGAAAAAATAGACTGTACAAGGCTCATGTAAAAAAACAGAGCAGTATAATAAGCCGTCATAGTCTCAGCTTTGATAGAAAACAAATACTTCGATGTTAGTGAAAATAGGTCGCACACGAGACAGCCGAAACCACCACAAGAATCGCAGGGATTCGTGAGTCCCATAACTTCTCCTCCACCCCCTTCAGCGGCAACAGTGAATATCGGTGTCATTAAGTTGTTTATTGCTGCAACGATTACTATAAAGATCAACGATATCGCATACATCAGAATCACGTATTGACTTAGAAGGCTTCGTCTCTCTTTGTTTGAATCTTCTAGTATGTTTGAATTTTCAACAATCCTTTCGAGTGTTGATATTTCATTACCACCTGACAAATGCGCTTCTCTTATAATCTTTACAGCGGTGTAAAGCCGTTTGCTCCTCTTTATCCTAGTCGCAAACTGATCTAGTACTTTATCTAGGGGTACTCCCCAACTGAGTTGATTGGCCATCTTTTTAACTTCATCTGAGAGCCTGCCATAATCTAATTTGCTGCTGATGATTATGGCTTTGTGGAATGGCATCCCAGCACGGAGAGATTCGATTATGTCTCTAAGTAGCAGCGGGAATTTACTCTCCATCTCTTTGAACCCTCTGTATTCGCTATACCTTATCAGGTATTGTGGAGTAGCAAGTATGAAAACCGCAAGTATGATGGAATTACCTATAACCCCAATATCACGGCTGGTAAAACCGATTAGGACTAGAGCTACGGCTACGAATGAAGAGATTAAAAGTATCTTTATTCTATTCGAAATTTTAAATTTCATTCTTACTCCTCACTCGGTGTTATAGATTTTACCAAAAATATGAAGAGAATCGAAACCATCGGTAAAAATATAAATATCAAGAAGAATTGGAGTAGGATAATATTGCTTGCCCCACCAGCTAGACCAGACATTATAGCTGTCAATATCGTGAAGAATATTGCACCGAGGATTATAGTTGTGAGATAGACTTCTATGTATACAGTTAGCTGATGAGAGAATTCGAACAACTTTCTCCTGTAATCCTCCATCAAACTCCTTGATTTTTCTTTCAGGTACACACTCTCATCTCCACCAGCTTGCATAGTCGAAAGCAGCCCCCAGAGGAGTTCTTTAAAATCCTTAGAGGCCGTTCTCTCTATAGCCCTCTCCATAGCGGTATTGATGTCTATGCCAAAAGTCTGTACATCATTCGTTATGTTATTTATCTCATTCGTTATCTCCCCGTATTCGCTGAATTTTGAGAAGATTTCAAATGTCTTATGCAGCGGCAGTCCAGTGCTTGCGACCGTTGAGAGATAAAGTGCAGCAAAGGGCAGTGAATTATCCACTTCCTTCGCCCTTTGTTTGAGGATTAATTGGGGGTAGTATACTATGATAAAAAAAGCCACTATGGATAAAAAAACAGAGAGGGTGAAGGAGGACATAAAACTGAAGAGGAAACCAAACCCTTTGATTAATCCAAAAAGAAAGGATGTTATTGGTAGGAGGATTAAGAAGATTAAGAGACTAGTCATCAACGCCATCGATAGGTACTCTTGAATCGATATCCTCATCCTTGCTCTTCTCAGGTTCAGCTTGAGCTCTGTGAAATAGGGTACAAACTTTTCTACTAAATCCCCGAATATCCTAAAAGAAAAAGTTGCATAAAACCCCATCTAATCACCCATCATCGTTGAAAGAGTACCGTCGGGGTCTGTATAATAAGCGTTGAAGACTCTGTGTACGTCTCTATAGTCGAGAATGTTATTCTCTTTTAACCACGCTAAAACAATCATCCTTCTCTTAAGTTCTTCCTTAATCTCCCTTTCTGTCAGACCGCTCCTATCGGCTATCTTTTTCAGCATCACGCTCTTCCCCACATTTTCAAACGTATCATTCATAGAATTCCATTTGAACACTGTGTTGACTACGGGCCTGTGCATCCCTGGGTCAAACCTAACCATCTCTATGACCTCATTCATCCTCCTCACGAATTTGTCTTTGTATTTCATCCTTTGGAGGAAGACGATAAGGTCTAGGCTTCCGATCAAACCGGGCGGCAAATCTATTGGTGGTGATGTAAGCCTGTCCATCAGCTTTGTTATATTCTCTGCATGGATCGTTGCTAGCGAGGGATGACCTGTTGCCATCTGTTGGAAGAGTATATAAGCCTCTTTCCCCCTCACCTCGCCGACTATTATATAATCGGGTCTTTGCCTAAAGCTGCTTTTTAGCAAATCGAATAAGTCCACCTCTTTAATCCCCTCACCAGCTATGGAAGTCCTTGCAACAGTTGGAACCCAATGTGGATGTGGAAGCCTTAACTCGGCCGTATCCTCGATGGAGACTATCTTTTTATCCGGTTTTATGAATAGCGACAACACGTTTAGGAGCGTGGTCTTTCCTGAAGCCGTTCCACCACAAACGAGCACACTACAGCCGTAGTCGACCACAAACCATAAGTATGCTAAGCTTCTGACGTCCAAAGTTCCATAGTTCAGCAGATGCGTCGGCGTCAAGGGGTTCTTAGTAAACTTTCTTATCGTGAAGTTGCTACCACGTCTGGCTATGTCCGTGGCTAACGTAGCCTGCAGTCTGCTTCCGTCTGGTAAAGCACCGTCGAGGAGTGGAGAAGCAACGGAAATCGATTTGCCGCAAAGCTGTGCCATCCTTATGATGAATGAATCAAGTTCGTTCCCATCTTCAAAGACAACATTCGTCATAACAGAACCTATCTTCGGGTCTCTGTGGAATACGAATATTGGTATACCGACGCCGTCGCAGCTAATATCTTCTATCTGATCGTCTTGCATCAAAGGTTCTATCTTGCCAAGTCCGATAAAGTCCCTTTCGATGTAGTACCGTAGAACATCCTTTTCGCTTTTTGTGATCTCAAAACCAAAATATTCCAACAGCTCTGTTATTTGTTTGTTCAAGTATTCTTTTGCCTCAAATTTTTTCAACTTCGAAAAATCTATATCCAATCGCTCTTCTAAAAGCTCCTTTATCCTTTTTAACATCTTCTCAAGTTTAGGGGATAGCTTTGGTTCGACAACCATGTATATGTATCTTTTAGACGTGTCATCCCATTTGATGTTGGCATAAGCAAAAACAGACTCGTCCTTTCTTGGTTTAGACGGTATGAGCGAGTACTTAAGCTGAGTAAATTTTTCCGCCCCTCCAATGCCGACTCCGACTGCACCAACTCCAGCTGTGCTAACCCAGACTTTACCAACTCCGACTGCACCAACCCCACCTGCGCTGATTTTTACCTTTGCCTCTCCTAAGCTTGGAATCTCGAACTTTTCCACTACTTTTACAACTTCCCCCTTTTCTGCCTTTCCTGCCGCACCCGCAGCTGCACGCACTCGTCTGTGCTCAACGTATTTAACAGGCTTCTTAACGGTCGTCTTGATTTTATACCCTTTTATTAGTTTGCGTGCAACTATTCTAGCAACGTTCATTCAAACACCCGATTCGATGCCAAATTTTAGCCGAAAACTACCCAATCTCTAATTTATTTTGGGTTCTGTCATATGTTAAAGTTAATGGTGTCAGCGAAGTCGTTTCACCGGAACAATCAAAAGTCTCGTTTAGGTTGTGAATAGACGTTGTGGCGTTCGCGATCCCTTGTCTAGTTGATATCCTAAGCCCAAAATCTCCCATCTCCATATGGACAACATAATCGGCTGGTGTGTATTCAATCTTCGAATTAAACTCCACGTAGTCGCATCTTTTACAGCTGATAGCACTTAGAGCGATCGAAGATAGATAGCTATTTA
>QMZD01000127.1 GCA_003662985.1 Archaeoglobales archaeon
CTAGAAAATATTTATGGGAGGTAGATTTTTGGTCTTCCTTCTCCAAATATTTCACGCAAAGCTCCAACGATCTCACCGCGCGTGCAGTAAACATTTACACAATTTATTACTTGCTGGAAAATATTTCCTTCTTTGTTCCCACTTGCAATCTCTTTAAGCTTATCTAGGGAACTCTCTACCTTCTGTAAGTCTCGCTCTTTTCTGATTCCTTTCGTTCTTTCTATTTGCCTCTCGACCAATTCAGAATTGGGTTTTGGATACTCAATCTCAGGTTCCTCCTCCTCTATTACGAACTCGTTTACACCAACAATTATTCTTTCCTTGTTCTCTATCTTTTTCTGGAGGTCATAAGCTGATTTTGCAATCTCTCTTTGGATGAAACCTTTACGCAAAGCCTCCAGCATCCCTCCCATCTCCTCAATTTTATATATATATTCCAAAGCTCTTTGCTCGATCTCGTCTGTCAACCACTCCACGTAGTATGAACCGCCCAAAGGGTCAATTACGTCTGCAACACCGCTCTCTTCACTTAATATGTGTTGTGTCATCAAAGCAATGATTTGTGCTTTTTCAGATGGTATGCATAATGCCTCGTCAAATGAGTCGGTGTGTAGTGAATTAGCACCACCAAGTACCGCTCCCAGAGCTTGAAGGGTTACTCTAACTATGTTGTTAAGAACCTGTTGTCTAGTTAGTTCCACTCCAGACGTTTGAACGTGCATTCTTAGCTGCCACGAGCGTGGGTTTTTTGCTTTAAATTCCTCTTTCATAATTCGAGCCCATATCCTCCTAGCTGCCCTTAATTTTGCTGCCATTTCAAAAAGATTTATTTGACCATCGAAGAAGGCGCTAATTTTCTGCGCTGCCAGATCTGCCGTCATACCCTTCTCAACTAATCTTTTAACATAATCTATCCCGGCAGCTAGTGTGAATGCAACTTCTTGGACGGGTGTTGCCCCGGCTTGGGAGTTATGTTGACCGATTATGGAGAGGGGCCACCATCTTGGAGCATTTTTAGCACACCATTCAAAATGGTCAAGTGTGAGATTTAGATGGGCTTCAAGAGGAAAGAGGATAAAGTCCCAGCACGAGGCCCAGTGAGAATAGCAATCGGCTTGATTTGTGGTTCCCCGAATTTCACTCCATGGAATTCCTTTCCGTTTTGCAAAAGCAAAATGCAAAGCAATCGTGACAAATGGAGCAGGATCGCTGTAATTCACACTGATCTTGTGAATCGGGATTCCATCTAGTAATATTTCAATATCTTTTAGCGTATCAAAATTTGCGCCATAAAGACCTATGTATCCTTTATCAAGTTTTTCAGCCGCTTCATCTGTGTCCATACCTCTCATAGAAATACTTGGAGCGGGAATATTTATTCCAGTCTCTCCCGCCTTCAACATGAGCTTAATTCTCTCATTGGCTTGTTCTGGGCTACCAAAAGCCGTTAATAGTCGTTTTGTCCATAATCTGCTTCTATACATCGTAGGATAAACGCCTCTAGTAAAGGGATATAATCCAGGAAATCCCACGTTATTTACATAATGGGAATAAATGTTGCCCCTAATGTCTAAAGGTGTATATATAGGCTTCAATGGAATTTCAGAGGGATTTTCAAATTTCTTCTTTCTTTCAGGGGCTTTACTTATCGCCTTTTTGTATTCTTCAGTCCAGTTCTCTAAGAGTTTATTTAACTCTTTAAAGTTCTTAACAATACTTTCCGTATCAATATCCATAGATCTCACCCCCTCTTTTTGAACGCTAGTTCTCTTATATGTCTAACAACTTCATTCAAATCGGTTCCAGGATGAAAGATCTTCTTCACACCTATTTCTTTGAGTTTCTTTTCCCATTCTGGAGGTATAATACCTCCAAGAATTATAGGCACATCTAACTTCATCTCCTTGAATTTATCAATTAATTTTGGGATAAGCAGATAGTCACCACCTAGCGTACTTATGCCAACCACGTCAGGATCTTCTTGTAAGGCAGTGTTCACAACCTCGTCTACTGAGCTCCATGGACCCAAGAGAATTACCTTAAAACCATTATCTCTCAGTTTTGCAGCAATAGTCCTAAAACCCCTATCATGCCCATCTATTCCGATTTTTGCCAAAAGTATTTTACCCCCTTTCTCCATGATTAATTGGTTCGTAAAATTATTTAAATAATTTTCGTTTGAATTCACCGAAAAATTTAAATAAAAACAAATGTTGATTAATCATTATAGAGGTGGCGGAATATGAATTCTAGAAGAATGATTTCCAGAAGAGAGTTTTTGAAATATGCAGCTCTTGCGTCTTCCTTAGCGTTTGGTATGAGTTTTGCTGGATGTGCAGGACAACCCCAGAAGAAAAAAGAAGTCAAAGTTTTAAAGATACCGCACCAATGGACAGCTCCAGCAGAGGGAAAGGGAGATTTCAGAGCAATTTATCTTCAGAAATTTGCGGAACGGGTTCAGGAAGAGACAAATGGTAGTTTAAAATTCGAGATTTACCCCGCTCAGTCTTTGTTTAAGGCTAAAGAACAGTTCGAAGCTATGAGCAAAGGAGCCTTGGATATGTCCTTTTATCCTTTGATTTATGCTGCTGGGAAAATACCGGAATTCGGCATTACTTTGCTTCCATGTATAGTAAAGGATTACGACCAAGCAAAAAGGTGGAGAAACTCTAAAGTCGGAGATCTTATTAGGTCGCTATCTGAGGAAAAGGGTGTTAAGATCATGGATATGGTTTGGGAGACAGGCAATTTCGCAAGCAAGAGCCGTCCAATAATTATTCCAGAAGATGTAAAAGGGCTTAAGATGAGAGTTCCAGGTAAGTGGTTTGAGAAGGTGGTGACTGCAAAAGGTGCTTCAGTTACTTCTATGTCATCTGCGGAAGTATATGAAGCGCTTAGAACCGGGGTAATAGATGCTACCGCAACGTCAGACGGCTCGTTTGTGTCTTTCCACATTTATGAAGTGACCAAATACTTTACAGCTGATACGAAATATTCTACGGTTTGGGCTCTTGAATCCCCCTGTATAAGTTTGAAAACGTGGAACGCTTTGACTACAGACGAACAACAAGCAATTCTTAAGGTTGTTAAGGAGTTAAGGAACTATTTAGATGAGAGTTCAGAGAAAATGCGCGAAAAAGCAGCAGAAACTTTTGAATCGCATGGAGTGGAAGTACACGATATGTCACTTGCTGAGTGGAAAGAGTGGAGAGATCTTGCAGAGGATACTGGCTGGAAGATTTATATAGATGGGGTGGCAAGGGGTCGCGAGATTATTGACATGGCGTTAAAAGTTTAACTTGGGGGTAAAATTTTGTTTTTGCTCCTCGAATCCTTTTTTATTTTTGTTTTAATACTCTTGGTCTTGTTAAGTGGATTACCAATCTCTTTTGGTTTTGCCTTGATTACATTACTTTTAATGTTCATATATTTCCCAGAGACAATAAGCTTTATCGGCACATACCTTTTAAGTAATTCAAGTGAGTATGCACTACTTGCAGTTCCATGTTTTATACTCCTTGGTGCTGTTATAAGTAATACCAAAATTGGATCTGATCTTTTCGAGGCAGCTAACAGGTGGTTGTATCGCCTTCCAGGCGGTCTAGCTACAACTACAACTGTTACTTCGGCGGTTATAGGCGCTCTATGTGGCGCAAGCACAGCTGGTTTGGCTGCTATCGGAAGAACGGCTATCCGGGAAATGAAGTTAAGGGGTTATCCAGATACTATAGCAAGCGGCTGTGTAGCAATAAGCGGGACTTTATCAATTCTTATACCTCCAAGTATCCCTATGATCATTTATGGTATAGCAACTCAAGTTTCAATAGGAAAACTATTTATGGCTGGTGTAATCCCTGGAATCATTCTAACGTGTTTGTTTTCACTATATAATGTGTTTTACTTTAAAATAATCAAAAGAGATAAAGATACACTTATAGATAAAAAATATACAATGAAAGAGGGGATCGTTATACTCCCAAAAGTAGTACCTTTTTTATTGATAGTAGTTTTCATCATATATTCTCTCTATTTTGGAATTGCTACTGCCACAGAAGTTGGTGCAATTGGAGCGATAGCCAGCATTATTTTATCGTTTATTATCTATAAAACTGGTATTAGAGAATATACAAATGCAATTAGGGAGGCTACCGGTGATACTGTTATGATAATGTTTATGGTAATAATGGCTAGCGTATTTGGTCAAGTTATAACAAAGACATATGTAGTTCAACAATTTATTTCCACAATAATTGCTCTAAATTTATCACCATTTATTATATTTATAATATTAAATACTATCGTTCTACTCTTAGGATTTTTTTTACCCCCTATAGCAATAATCTTGATAGTGATGCCGTTATTCATGCCTATTATTAAAATAGCTAATTTTGATCTGATTTGGTTTGGAGTTATCATGATCCTAAATTTAGAAATTGGTCTGATAACACCACCTGTCGGATTGAATTTGTATGTTATCAATAGATTATACCCTGAAATTCCAACTTCAGTGATTATACGTGGAGCAATTCCTTACCTACTTCTGATTTTGATGGAAATCGTGTTACTTTATTTCTTCCCAGAGTTAGTGCTTTGGTTACCAAATAAAGTAATAGGTTAGTAGGTTAGTAGGAGGTGTGTGTATATATATGGAGTTGGTAAGTCAGTTATACACAAAAATGGAAAAGAGGGAGGTGAGATTGTGGATCATGTCACAGAGGCATTTGTTAATTATATAACATCTCTCGAGTTTTCTAAGCTTCCAGAGACAGTTATCGAAAAATGCAAAATCCTTTGCTTGGACCTTCTTGGTATCCCTTTCAAGGCTTCAGAGCTCGAATCAAGTAAGATTTTGATAGAGTCTGTTGGCAGGGAAAAAGGAGACCACTTGATCCTTGGTTTCAATAAAAAAACAACCCAGAGGAGTGCGGCGTTGATAAATGGATGCCTCGCACACTCTCTCGATTTTGATGATACGCATAGAGAAGCAAGCATCCATCCAGGAGCGGCAATAATTCCGCTACTTTTAT
Organism: Archaeoglobales archaeon; assembly: GCA_003662985.1. Classification (GTDB taxonomy): domain Archaea; phylum Halobacteriota; class Archaeoglobi; order Archaeoglobales; family Archaeoglobaceae; genus Archaeoglobus_A. The sequence goes on from QMZD01000127.1 coordinate 5,028, forward strand.
CCTATGAACCGGATGGGAAATCCTTTATCGAAGGAATGGTTGTAGGCTACGATATCGCATGCAGACTTGGGATGGCGATTAATCCAGCAGAGCATTATGCCAGAGGCTTCCATGGCACGGCTACATGTGGACTTTTCGGTTGTGTTGCTGCTGGGGCGAAAATTTTAGGCTTGAATGCTGAAAAAATCCAGAACGCTTTTGGAATTGCTTTAAGCATGGTGGCTGGATCGATGCAGTTTCTTGAAAATGGGTCGTGGAACAAAAGGCTCCACCCCGGCTTGGCTGCATCGAATGCAATTCTGGCTTTAAATCTTGCAAAAAACGGATTTGTGGGGGCTGCAAAGCCTTTTGAAGGGAAATATGGATTTTTGAATTCTTACTCAGCGAATACCCATCCTGAGAAGGCCTTGGAGATTGGAGAAAGGTATGAAGTTATGTTTACTGGAATAAAGCCATATCCATGCTGCAGATACACACACCCGGCTGTAGATCTTGCCCTTCGTTCACATATTGACCCAAAAGAAATACTGGGTATAGAAGTTGAACTCACTTCTGCCGGCTACGGAATATCCGGTAATCCGCTTGAAAGGAAGCAAAATCCAAAGAATACTGTGGATGCTCAGTTCAGCATGCCTTTTGCCCTTGCCGCAGCCATTGTGAAAGGAAGGTTAACAGTTTCTGAATTTAGTGAAGAGATAATTTGGAGTAAGGAGATAAGGAACTTGATGAAAAAAATAAAAGTTTCTCCTAGCAAAGAATTAGACAAGGAGTATCCGAACAAATGGCCGGTTGTACTTAAAATAAAAACGAAGGA
>QMZD01000128.1 GCA_003662985.1 Archaeoglobales archaeon
CCAAATAACCCAAATAACCCAAATAACCAAATAATCCCCAAATCCCCAAAAAATCGAGTTATCGATGGGTTTGGGCTGTAGCTATGGTGATAAACTGGTTAATAAACTCTGGCAGATAAGGCCTAAAGCCCTCGACACTAAGACTTCGACACCAAGACTTTTAGGACCGCAACCTTTAAAAGACAGCCAGAATCCAATCAACTTGAGATCGTAACTTTAGGGGCCGTAGGGTAGCCTGGTTATCCTCCCAGCTTGGGGTGCTGGTTGGAGTAAAAAATCCGTAGCCCAAAATGCTGGAGACCCGAGTTCGAATCTCGGCGGCCCCATTTCCGTTTCAACTTTTTAAACTTTATAGTCGATCACACCGGATCACTTTCACACCACTCAACAATTTTATTTTATAGATCCATCCCTTCTTTGCATGAATTTCTTCGCTAGCTGGGTTTTTCGCTGTCCGAGATGGATCTATTTCAAGTTGAAGTATCCTGAAATGGAGAGAATCAACCCAAAACTCAAGAAAGTCGGTGATTTGGGGGAGAGAATCGCATTAGAATTCTTGAAAGAGAAGTATCGTCTTTACTCTACAAGAAAAAGAAGTCTTTACTGTAATGGATTTAGGATTACTGGAAAACCCGACTTCAAGGTTTTGAGGGGGAATGACTTCGAAATCGTGGAGGTGAAAAGAGTATCAAAAATTGCAAGAATCCCTAAGAAAAGATGGATAGCACAGCTCAACCTTTATCTCAAAATGGAAGGGATTGAGAACGGATTCATACTCGAAATATCAAGGGATAAAATTAGAAAAAGCAAGTGGAGGTACAATCAGTCTCTTTTTGATAAAAGCATTGAATTTTACGAAAAAATTTACGAAAGCATCAAGGGGAACGAGATCCCTAAAGGAAGAGTGGGAGAGTGCCTCAACTGCAGTTTTAAAGAGTTATGTTTAAGTCATCGATAGTCTGGATCACGATCTTCTTCTTTGAGGTCTTTGAGGCTGTAGAGTGTTTTTATCGAATTCACTCCTGGGATTTTCAAAGCTCTGTCCCTTATCTCTTCAATCGGCTCCTTGCTCGATGCATGAACCATAAAATAGAGCGGATATCTCCATTTTTCATCGATTTCCCTTTCAACGAGGTGTGTTATCTCAGGAATGCTTTCTAGCAATTTCAGCGCGACTTTAGCCGTTCTAGCTTTCTCTTCTGGCTCAACCATATTCATCGCGTTCTCAATGAACCCGATTTTTCTCTCCTTTAAAACCGCATAGAATCCCCTGATAATTCTTAATTCAATCAGCTCTCCGATCAAAGAAATTAATTCCCCCTCCCCTAAGCCGTAGTTTTGTGCTATCTTTTTGAATGGTCTTTTTTCTACCTTAAAATTTCTTTCAAGATCGAGTAACAGGTTAGCATTAACGCCAACCTCCTCAACCTTTGGAACAGATGAATTCTCAATTCCCGCCTCGCTATAGGAAACACCTCGAAAAAGATCGTACTTCACATCCATCTTGTAAACTCTCTTGGATGGGAGGTAAACGTAATCACTGACGGAGCACTCCTCCATTATCTTCTCTACAAGCCCTTTCAACCTCTCTGGAGTTCTCTCTTTTATGGTAAACCAGACGTTGTATCTCTCATCGTCTCTCAGATAGTTATGCTTTGGGTGGTAGGAATTGATGATCTGGGTAACTTTTGTGATATCTTCCGAATTAACTCGAGCTCCGACGAGTGCTGCAAATCCGATCTCCCTGAAGGCCTTGTAATTCAGCTGTGCCCCTATCCTCTTTATCACCCCTTTCTTTAGAAAATCTCTTGTCTTCTCAAAAATATAATCGACTTTTAATTCAGTAAAATCTGATAAATCAAAATACGGCTCCTCGGAAAGGGGAAAATTGTACTGTAGGGCCATCAGAAGAGCCTTCTCTTTTTCACCAAATTTCTCCAACCCGGAGGTCGTATTGGCTGATGCCATAGTGATCTAGAAGGTGAGAGATTTTGATTTAGGTACTCTCTTTCCGCTGACGTATTCCTGAACGAGTTTTTCTGCCAGACTTTTAGCCTCTTCAACGTTTCCATCTCTAACCAGGGATCTAAACTCTTTATCAGAACTTATCTCGAAATAAAGGCTCATCCTTAGATCTATTGGAACCTTTTCTGCTTTCATGTATTTTTTGAGATATTCCATTGCCCTTAAAAGATAGATCTTCTCATCATCCTTTTTCAGCATTTCCAAGATAGAATCTCTTATCATTCTCGCCACAACACCGCTTTTACCCTCTGTTGTCACCGCAAACCTGATGCCCTCGTACTCTCCATCAAACGGAACCACAACTTCCGTCTGCGAGGAGTCGTTAGCCAAGTTCAAAAGACACTTCTTCTTTGCAGCTAAATTCTTTGCAACCTCATTAAGCTTTAGATCTCCAACCGCAATCGTTACGAAATGTGCCCACTCAAAGAGGGGTTCTAAATTGAAGGTATTTGCATCTTCTTCTATAAGCTTAAGTCTCGGATTGTTTTTCTCCAACTCCTTAATTTCAGGAATGAATTCGAGGCTTAAAACTCTGACATTTGCTCCCGCGTCAAGGAATTTTTTAGCCCTGGATGTACCAACCTCACCTCCTCCGATTATCAGAACATTTTTCCCTGCCATTTCAATGTAGAGGGGAATCCTCATCATCTCACCAACTCTCACAGAATTTAAAAAGGTAGTGGTTTATTTGTCTGGCCAGATTTAGCCGATTTAATCGAGCAGAATTTCAAAGAACATCAAAAAACATCATAATCATGTCAATTTCCTAAAAGTTATCTCCTTTTTATCTTTTGTATAATTTATGGACAGAAATTTCCTGGTGATGTTCATCTTTCTCACCCTGCTCGTCTCCATAACTATGTATGTAAACGATGCTGGAATACCCAAACAAAGTGACAAGGTTGAAGCGAAGTTCCTCAATTTAGGTGAACAGTTGGGTGAGCAAATCCAAGAGCAAACCCAAGAGTATAATAAGGATTGCAAAGAGCCAACCAAGCTAAGCGAGCAAAACGAGCAAAATCCTGAGAGCCTCAAGAAATTCACAGTTGAGGTTTTAGAGGTAAAGGAAACGGCTCTCCTGACCAGAGACATTAAAGCTAGACTGACAAACAATTATGAAGACGTGAGGAACGTCGAGATAAAATTTGAACTAAAGCTCGATGGTGAGAGGATAAAGATAAACGGGAAAGACTATATCATACTTTACATCGGTAACATGAAAAAGGGAGAAAGCGTTGTGAGGGAGGTTGAGGTAAATATAGACTTCTTCGATGGAATAAAGATTAGGGATAAAGGTTACGTTGATGCCATTTTAACCGTCTTCTATGACGGGGGATCTGAAACGGCAAAATATAGGTTAAATGTTTGATTTGAATGTTTGATTCCTTGATCTTTTTGAAGTTCAATCGAAGTTCAATGCTGGATCGGAGCATGGAAGGCATTTTCCTGTAAGTCTGGCTCTCTTTACGGATTCAAGAAGGTAAAGCCGTGAATGTCTTGTAGCATCCTCGAGACTATCACCCTTCGAGAGATAGCATGTCAGGGCTGAACTGTAAATGCATCCGGTTCCCCTTATCTCAACGGGAGAAAACTCCGCCTCTACGGTAAATGCTTTTTCACCCTCCAAAACAACATCAACTCCCTTAAGTTTTCCTCCCGTTATTACAACAGAGGAATTAAGTCTCCTTGAAATGATCCTGGCCGCCTCCTCAGCTGAACTTATATCCTCGATTTTTCTTCCTGATAGGAGTTCTGCCTCTTCAACGTTTGGAGTTACAACATCAACTACGTTTGAAAGAAACTCAGCAACCTCAACAAAATTTTCATTGAAAAATTCGAGTTTCGTTGTGGATTTTATGATGGGATCCCATACGACAGGTCCCTTCTTACCGAGTCCGTAGCTTTTGAGTAAATCTACAACAACCTTTGCGATTTCGATGGAATTGAGAAGTCCGATTTTAACTCCCGCGATGAGTTTGTCTTCAAGAATGGAGCTTAACTGCTTTTCAACCGCTGAAGGAGAAACAAGCTCGAATCCATATCCCTTGCATGTGTTCTGGAAGGTCAATGCGGTAACAACACCGCATGGGTGGAAGCCGAGAGCCCTTATCACCCTCACATCCAATAGCAGTCCCGCACAACCCGATGGATCTAAGCCAGCGATGGAAATCAAAGAAGGCTTCCTGTATTCTTTCTTTTGATCTCTTTGACCCTTTTGACCTTTTTGACCTTTCTGGCTTCCTTTGAAATCTTTTTTCTCTTCCATGTGTTTTTTTATCCAGTTGGAATTAAATAATTTAGGCTTTTAGGCCTTGGCTAAGTTTTTGGCGTTAGTCAAAAAACTGCCAGATTACAGCCAACCCATAACTAAGATTATCACCTTAGATTCTAAAATGATTTATAAACAACAGAGAATCAGTTCTTCCATGCAAAAAAGATTTGCCAGGATGACAAGGATAGACGACTCCATAAATGCGATAGATGGTTTGGAATGCTGGGGAATCAAAGAAGGAAAAGATGGTCTTGGAATTGTGAAATGTGAGGGAAAAATTTCGGGGGTTTTCACGACTAACAGAATAAAGGCAGCTCCGGTTATCGTTACGGCTGAACATGTGAAAGGAGGGAGTTTCAAAGGACTGGTTGTGAACAGCGGAAATGCCAATGCTTTTACCGGAGAAAAAGGGTTTGAGAACGCAAAGAGAATGGCAGAAATACTGGCTTCGAAACTCTCATGTAAGCCTGAAGAAATTGCCGTCTGTTCTACCGGTGTTATCGGCAGACAACTTAAAATGGGATGGATAGAATCAAAAATGGAGGAGGTTTTTGCGAGACTGGAGAACAGCAGAGAGGCAGCGAAGAACTTTGTAAAGGCTATTACGACTACTGATAGATTTCTAAAGGAATATGCGGTAAAAGTTGGTGACATCATCATTGCGGGAGTCGCTAAGGGGGCAGGGATGATCGCCCCATCGATGAAGTCAGCAACCACAGCTACGATGCTTGCATTCCTCTTTACCGATGCTGATCTTGAGAAAACGGAGATGGATGGATTTCTGTTGAACGCTGTAGAAAGATCCTTCAACGTTGCAACCGTCGATGGAGACACATCTACAAACGACACGGTATTGCTGATTTCAACGGGTAAAAAGAAAGTGGAGAGAGACGATAAAGAGCTTTTCCGTGATGCTTTAACGCATGTATGCTTTCAGCTTGCAAAGATGATTGTGAAGGATGGAGAGGGGGCGACGAAGGTTTTCGAGGTTCATGTGAAGAATGCAAGGAGTGATGAGGAGGCCTTTAAAGCTGCTAAGACAATTGCGAACTCGTTGCTAGTTAAAACAGCAATTTTTGGATGCGATGCTAACTGGGGGAGAATAATAGCTGCCCTTGGCTATTCTGGGATTGAAATTACTGAGAACATCACTTTATGGTTTGAAAAGGATGTTGAGAGCGAGAAAAACGGTAAGAAAGGCAATGAAAAGGTTTATTTGCTTGAAAAAGGCGTACAGACGGGTTTTGAGGATGAAGCATCCGACTTTCTCAGAAAAACGGATGATTTCAGAATTATTGTTGAACTCGATGTTGGGGATGGCAAGGGTTATGCGATTGGCTGTGATCTAACCTATGATTACGTTAAGCTTAACGCGGAATACACAACTTAACTTCTTTAACGGTGGAATGTGATGAGGATAGCGATAATTGGAGCGGGCTTGAGCGGTCTAACGGCGGCGAACTGCTTGAAAGAGTATGCCGATGTTACGGTATATGAGAGTGAGAAGGA
>QMZD01000129.1 GCA_003662985.1 Archaeoglobales archaeon
TAATTTCTTAATCTCGCCTTCAAAGAGGGTTTATCTCAAAGAGGCAGTAATTGTCCCCTGTCCCCCAGCATTTTGTTTCTATTACCTCATGTCTCCTACCCGTGTTCTTAAAAAGTATCCCCTCAATGATTCCCTCATCCAACTTACAATATGGTTTCCCAATCTCATCGAGTCCACTGCAAGTATAGCAGTCGTAAACCTTTATTCTATTGCTTCCTGTCCTAACATCCCCCAATCCTAGATCTTCCCAAAGGTTGGCAATTCCGTTTATGACATCATCAACTTCAACTTTTAATGAGAGAAGATGATAGCCGACATCTATTCCCACTTTCTTCAACAGAATCGGGTTCTCAAGATTGTATACTGTAAGGTTTCTTATCAGTGTTCTAAAGAACTCATCTCTTGTGAACCTGAAGCCGGCTAAGATTTTGGCTTCTTGGGGGAAAATCATCTCAGGTGTATGGAGGGTTGAGACGTAATATCTCTTGATGAAGTTTTTCTCAATCTCTTCTTTTTCAACTTTAACCAGTCCAAGCTTTTGAAGGATCTTTAAATGATGAGAAACCGTTGATTTAGAGAGATCGAGAGATTTAGCTATCTCTGACGTAGTCATGGGCTTACTCAAGAGATTTACTATTTCCAGCCTTTTTCCATCGAGTTGCATTATACAATATTGGGCACTTAAATTATAAAATGATATCGGTTCGATTAATTTCTAACCGTAAGATTTATATGAAACCAATATAATGGAACTACTATGGTGGAGTATGGGGATAACAAGAATCTGATCGGTGTGACAAAAGGTACTGAAATTGAAGAGGCTGTTACAAACGAGTTCAAAGGAGAGACAATGGAAGTCGGATTGTATCTGGCAATGGCCAGGCAAGCTGAAAGAGAGGGTTATCCTGAGATTGCGGTGGTCTTGAGAAATATCGCTATGGACGAAGCCTACCATGCTTCGAGGTTCGCTGAGTTGAATGGCATGATAAAGGACAGCCTTAAGGAGAGCATAGAGTACATGCTCGGAGGAGAGATGAAAGCGAATGTGCATAAGAGGGAGATTGCCGTTAAAGCAAAGGAACTTGGAATCGATGAGGCCCACGATATCTGGGATGAGGCGTCAAGAGACGAATACAGACATGCAGAGGCGTTGAGGGGAATACTAGAGAGATACTTCAAGTAATCATTATTTTTATTTTAATTGAACCGCTGGTTAATCCTGAATAAAATACTAAATTTCAAGATCTGGTGAGAGTATGCTCGAACAATGGCTGAGCTATCCGGCAACCCCTGATAGAGTTCTCTCGATGATCGGTATTGAAATTCACTGGGTAATTCTTCAGTACACCCTTGGCCTATCTTTTCTTGCGGTGGTTGCCGAGGTTATCTGGTTAAAGACGAAAAAGGAGGATTGGCTTAAAATTGCGAGAACGATAGCAAAAGGCTTCATAATCGTGTTGCGGTTGGGGCTGCAACGGGTACAGCCTCAGAATTTGGCTTAGTTTTGCTCTGGCCCAATCTGACAGAGGCTGCTGGTAGATATATCTATTTCCCTCTGTATGCTGAGATTTTTGCCTTTCTGATGGAAGTTGTTTTCATCTACATGTTCTGGTATGAGGTGGAGAAAGCTGCCTGCCAAGGCACACATCCTCGTCGGCATTCTTGCTGTAACCGGGGCATGGTTCTCGGCAGCGATGATAACGAGCGTAAACAGCTACATGCAAGCCCCTTCAGGCATAGTTCCTGCCTACGACAACGGATGGATGTTTGATGAGGGCTATCCAAAATTAACGCTCTTTGTTCCAAATGATATCGTCCCAGCTTTAAACGTTAAGGTTTTACAGTCTTTAGGTATGGAAATCAAAGGGAAAACTGCAAACAGCCTGATCGTAGCTTTACCAGTTTCGATTGTAAAGCAACTGATTTCCGAATCGTTTAGCGGAAAGACGGTGGGCGATAGTATCCTTTACGCAGTTCTAACAGATTCCGCAAAGGAGAGTTTGAAGGATGTGCCTTTATTGAAAATCGTTGATGCCATCGTTGCGAACACGGTTAAAGAAGTTGGAGTTTACACAGTTACGTTCAAATCACCGACATACCTTGCTTCCATAACCCACACGCTCTTTGCTGCGATAACGGTCTCATCTTTCACTGTCGCTGGAGGTTATGTCTTGGCTTATTCAAGAAAAAAACGCGAAACATGCGAAGCTCGGACTGAAATTTGGAATATACATCGCTTTAATCTCAATAACCATTCAAGGAATAGTTACAGACCATGACATGGGTGTTGCTGTAGCTGAGTGGAATCCGGAAAAGTTTGCGGCGATGGAAGCGAATACACCGGCATTTCTTGAAAAGTTCGTGGCATTTTTGGCTTACGGCAATTTCAACGCAAAGATTCCCAACTACTATGAAATCCCATCCTCGTGCATTACTTGTACTACACAAAACTGACTTTAGCAGCAATTCTCGGGTTGGTAGCTCTATTCCTAGCTTACAGGTTACACAGAAAAAGAGACGTTCCCTACAGCTATCTAATCGTTCTCCCAATCGTTGCCCAGATCGTGAGCTTTCTCGGCTGGGCGGTTAGAGAGATAGGCAGAAAACCGTGGACGATATATGGCGTTATGGATGTTAGCACTGCCCACACGATCAACCCCCCCCAACGATGGGCGAGGTGATAATCATAGCACTCTATCTGGTTGGACTGCTGGCAGCTTTGTCTTACACATACAGATTCCTGTGGGAGGGGATGGCATGGAAGGCATGACTGCCATGATCCTCTACTTCCTAGCCTTGGTTTTTGGCTTGCACATCACGATGGTCAACCTCGGCATAGCCTTTTCAACCATACCCCCGATGAAAAGAAAAGGCGAAAAAGAAAAGGATGAACTCTACTAAGAACTTCGAAACAGCTAATGAAGCTCTATGCCGCAACGTATGGGTTGGCAGGAGTTTTCGGTACAGCTTTTACAGTATTTTTATTGAGCTTCTATCCAGCGTTCATAGGACTGGCTGGTCATCTAACCTTTGTACCCTTCGGATTGGCCGTGATGGCGATAGTAATTCACTTCTTTACCATCAGCGCGTATTGGTATGGATGGGACAGATGGAATGGTAATACGCACTTCCTACTCGGCTTAATCTTGCTCATCTCAGTTTACATCATTCCCTTAGGATTTAGAGCAATTTCGGCATTCTTGAACGTACCTCAAGGGTTGGAGCTGATACCAAAACCCCACTTGATGTCATTGCCGCATTGCTAAACCCGACTCTCCTGCCGTTGTATCTGAAAAGCATTACCGCAGCTTTGGCTGTCGGATTCTTTACAATCTCATCCGCCTACATGCTGAGATACTCAAGAGGGGAGAAAGAAGCTATCAGGATTGTCGACAGATTCGTGCCTTTAGCCACCATTGCCTTCGTAGCAACGATAATACTGGGCATAATCTACGCTGAAACGCTGAATGCGTTCGTTAACTACAACTTCGTCAACGCCTTCGGCATTCTGATCGGTGCAAAAGCAGCCTACGACTTCAGCTGGCTCTTCGTTATAAAGCTGATAATGTTTGCAGTGCAGATAGCAGCCATAATAGCCTTCTTGAAGATGAGAAAAGAGGTAAAATCCAACAGATCCGGAAAATTCAGCAAAGCGATAATTGCTGCTGGCCCAGCCTCCCTGATAGCTGTCTTTGCTGGAGAGATGCTGAATTCTTTCAGTCAGTATCCCTACTTCGTTGCAAAACTTGCAGATAAAAACTTCGTTTCAAGCATCTCAGAACCGTTAAGAACTTTTCTGGCAGTGAGACTTAATCTCGAGCTGTCAAATCCTCTAGCCACTTCTCCAGATCTCTACCTGATAACGATACTCTTCTAGTACCCCTTCTGGCTTCAGTGTCTTTCCTGCTTTACATCCTGCTTTTCGGAAAGGAAAGAACCGAGATTCCAGAGGACTAATGGTCTCAAGGACCGATAGGACCGATAATTCAATTATTTTTTAATTTCTTCAAAGTCCAATTTTTTTACGATCCTAGCAGCTGTAATTCCTTCCCAGATAATTTTGTAACCCAGAAACTCCAGTAGAACATCGATTCCGTCCTCTTCAAGCAAGGTTTCTACGTCAGAACCCTCATCCAGCTTCTTTCTTACTTCCTCAACATATCCCTTATCGAACAACCAGTTTTCAACCAATATTTTTGAGTTTCCAATCGATTCCCTGATCTTCTCCAGAATTTCAGTTACATCAACACCATATTTTTTCGCTAGGTTGACGAGATTCAAGGCTTTCGCCTTTTGTACCTCCTCTTGCACTTTCTCTTGCACTTCCTCCTGCGCTTCCTCCAAAGCCATTTTCACTGATACGCTTTCCACTTCTTCAAAATAACTGTTCACAAGCTTCAGAATCTTTATGTAGGGAAGCTTTCTCTCAAAGGAGATGATAAATGGAGCTGCCTCTGCCAACTCCTCTCTTCCAATTACAATCAGTGGCACATTGGCTTTCTTTACCTTCTCAACCTTCTTTTTCAGATAATCTTCGGTCCAAAAACCGGCGATTTCGATATAAACCTCTTTACTACCCTTTTTAAGTCTAAAATCAGGTATGAATGCATAACCTCCCGATTTAATAACTCTCGGTTCTCTCTGGATCTCTATATCAGGTCGTGAAGCTTTTAACCTCGTGTAAAGCTCTTCCTCCAGCGATGAGTCAAATTCAATAGCTTCAGACCTTTCCGGAAAGAGTGTAGTTCCGCTCAAAATCTCCAGTCTGTAGATCTTTCCAGAGTACTCATCAACAATTTCAGCCTTGATCCACCATTCTGGCGAGGAGACTATGAGGGGTACTAATTTTGCAAAACTCGTGCCATATTTCCTGGTTTGCTTAAGAATTGATGCCGGCCCAGTTAGCGTGATGCCATCTTTAACCTCACCTTCCCCAATCTCGTACATCAAACCCAGACGTTTTATCGCCCAGAATATTCTTTTGTGCTCACTCTCCGACCAGAAGCTCATTCTGAGAGAGTTAAAAAGGGACGTTTGAAGGAGGGAAAGATTATACCTTCTTAAAAGCTCTTCCGGAGTTCTGAGTCCTATTTCTTCAATCAGGCTTTCTTCCTCAAGATCTGCAAAAATTGAGTTTTCAATTTCTTCTATAGTTGAGCCGAACTTTTCTGAGGCTTCTTGAATTATCCTCTGCCTATCACCTTTGGTTGTGACGAATCCTTTTGAGAAAAGAAATTTTCTCACCTCATAGGGAATTAAAGAGGTCGAACTTTTATAGTGAATGTTGTTTTCAATGATCCTCGCAAGCCCTCTCAGCCTCTTGTAATTCTTTGATGTTTCCAACCGTCTCAATTCCCTTCTTGCAACCTTTAATTTATCCCCAAGGCTTTTTTTATAGATATTAAGCACTTCTTCAGCGATTTCCAAGTCGTTAAGCGTGAGAAATTTTGGGAAAATCTTTCCTCTGTATTTTCTAACTTCAAGGAATTCCTTTGGAAGCACGTGAGAAAGTTGAAATCGATACTTTATTAATGTAGTGGATTTTAGAACAAGGGTATTTCAAACCTATACAAAAAAATATCTTTTACTCTTTCACTCAACGGCTCAGTTTCCTCCTCCTTCGCGATGAGGTTCTTACCTCTGAAGTCTCCGCTGAAACCAGCTCGTAAAGAATCGCCTTCTTTCCAGAGGGTCTCAAAATCCTTCCCAATCTCTGAATATA
>QMZD01000130.1 GCA_003662985.1 Archaeoglobales archaeon
ATCTTCCATAATATCCTCTCAACCCAGCTGTGCTGTCGAATTCGATGTATGCTTGCTTTCCTTCAAGCTGCTTGCTGAATTGCTTGGCTTTCTTTCCCCATGCGGCAAGGCATTCCAAATCTGCTATCCCGTCATATTCATTGGGTTTGTTTCTCTCTGCAGTTGTTTCAGGAGTGTCGACTCCAAGCATTCTCACCCTCTCAACCTCTCCATTCTCAAATCTAACATCAATTGTGTCTCCGTCCACGACTTTAACGACTGTCACTTTGTATTTGACTCCAAAAATCAGGGGTGTCGGAGTTGGAGACGGCTGGAAGGGAGTAGGACTGGGTGTTTGAGTTGTGGCAGCTGGAGTAAATGTTGGAGATGGAATGGCTGGAGTTGGTTGCGGAGAAACACCCGTTGGAACGGGTAAAGGAGTAATGGTAGGAGTTGGAGTGGGTGTGGGTTGCTTAATCTGCTCACTCCCGGAACATCCAACGAGAAAGATTGTTAGCACAACAAGGAGGATTAATTTCTTCATACCTCAAGGTTTTATTTGTGAGATATATCGATTGCGTAACCTCACTAATGATAAATTGGATTTGACCTGTCAATACCGAGAAAACGATAATTTTGAGGATTTTACAGTATTTACATGAGACCCATCCTAAAGTTAAGGTGTTGCTGCTATCTCTGCCAGAACTTCTTTGAGGTTCAAATCGATGAGGGTTATTGCGAGATCAAGGATGGAATCACCACTCCAATTGACTACTGCGATGAATTCAAACTTGATGAAAGGCTATTACCAATTTATGAAGGCGAGGATGAGTGAGGTGAGTAGAAAAGAAGATAGTGTTAAGCTAATTTTAAACTGGCTATAAACTTCCTAACATTCTACCACTTTCACACCACTGACAAAAATGATATCCTTCAAAGTCAATCTTGCCCTATGCACATCGACATCCTCTCAGTCACAATAAGAGGAGGCTTAACGGCTTTAAGAAGTCCGATAGAAGTAGCGGTGGCTGCTGTGAAGGATTACGTTGAGAATCATCCTTATTCTATGCTCTACATCTGCAGGAATTACTCAAGGGTGCTGGATCATTTGGATGGAGACTTCGACGTGAGAAGAGCTTTTACTGCTTACCAGCTTTTCAGCATCCTTGAGGACGTCTATCAGGATGTTATGTTCATAGAGCATGATCCCCTGCTGTTTGAGGATGCTTTGGGAGGAAAAAATGGAGATGAAAATGGAAGTGGAAATAAAGATAGAGGTAGAGGTAGCAGAGATTACAGCCTAGCCGAGAATCTATCTCTTGCAGTAAAAGATGTAGCAAGGGGTAGGCTCATAATCTACTATTCACCATTTAACGATCCATTCTTCAACCTTATAGCAAAAAACTCGGACAGAGTTCTGATCTTCGAGAGAGAGCCTAGTGGATATTTTATAGTGGATTCTGGTTACAGTGAAGGTTACAGGAATAGACACAGAAGATTCTATCATCGATTTCTGCCCAAGGGTCAGACTACCTTGGAGGTGTTTTAACGTAAAACGAGGTGGTACTATGGGAAGGAGCGTTTCCAGCATCAGGCGGGAAGTAAAGGAGATGGCAGACAGGTGGACCAGAACGAGGAAAGCTTTGAAGAGGGAGGATCAGCCTTATGCTGAAGAACTCGCTAAGATGGCCAAGATGCATTCAAACGAGGTTTTTTATTTGTTTGATGATCCTCTGGAGGCTGCAATGTTTTCTCTGCTTTTAGAGATGTTGAAAAAGATCGATGGTTTAAAGGAATCCAATACTGATTCCGATTCTGGGTTGATCTACTAGATTGGGATGTGGATCTTTGATGCATACTCAAAGGGAAACATCGTACACCTGTGGATCAGAAAGGGAAACAAAATCAGACATGAAAAGGTGAATTATCCAGGATTCTTCTACCTATATTTACCAGATCCCTTTCTTTATAAAGAGATGTTCGAAGACCTTGAAACCCGATACAGAGTTGAGGAATGCAGCTTTAAAACCATCTATGGCTCGTTGGATGGATACAGGGTTTATGCAGGTAGAAGAGTGGCAGAGTTAATCGAAAGACAGACAAAGCTTTCTGCGAAGCTTTACAATGTCGATGTGAGACTTGAGCAGAGGTTTCTGGCAGAGAAGGGATTGTTTGCATGCGGATATATTGGTGAAGGATACGAATCGAGGTTCAAGACAGATTTTAATCTGCCTTGTGTTATACTGGATGCGGATGTAAAGCTTTCTGGAGGGTTGAATTTAAGGATAAAAGAGATTGCAGTAAAGTATACAGTTAATGGAGATGGGAAAGAGCGGAAACTAACCTCTACGAGTGAAAAGGACTTGCTCTCAGATTTCCTCGCAGTGGTCGAAGATGTCAATCCTGATGTAATTCTTCTGGATAAAGCAGACATCCTGATGGAAAGCATCGTAGAGAAATCGAAGAAGTATAACCTCGAAAACCCGATAAGCAGAACTGGAAGATTCAGAAGGCTTTCATCTAAATCCTACCACAGCTATGGAAGAGCAAGATACAGGGAGAAAGCGATGCTGCCTGAAGGTAGGGTTTTAATCGATAAAAGTAGCTTCAACTTCAGAGAAGGTGGCTTGAAAGGAATAATGCTCGCTTCCCGCCTCACAGGCTTATCTCCCAATTTAGCGGCAAGATTCACCCCCGGCACGCTGATATCGTCATACGAAGTCTACGAGGCTTTAAGGCGTGGAATAGCTATCCCATTCAGAAAGAGCGATGCTGAAAGGCAGAAATCGTTCAGACAGCTTAAGAAAGTTGACAGGGGTGGCATGATCTTCCAGCCTGAGCCGGGATTTTACGAGAACGTTTTCCAGCTGGATTTTACTTCGATGTATCCCTCGATCATAGTTAAGTATAACCTCTCACCTGAGACCGTGTTTTCCGATTCTAATCAACGTTCCAATCAATGTGATCTCTTCTACCCATCCAAACCCGGCTTTCTTTCCTCTGCAATCAAACCTTTGCTCGAATTGAGAATAAGAACGAAGAAGCTAAAGAAAATGAATCCTGACTACGAAGGAATGGATTCGATGCTAAAATGGTTGCTCGTAACGTGTTTCGGCTACACAGGCTACAGAAACGCAAAGTTTGGGAGAATAGAGGTGCATGAAGCTATAAACAGACATGCTAGGGAAATTCTACTAAAAACTAAGGAGATAGCTGAAAACATGGGCTTCGAAGTCATTCATGGTATAGTTGATTGCTTGTGGCTGAGAAATGCCGAAGCGGAGCCCAATAAAATATACGATCTTAAACGTGAAGTTGAAAGAGAGACGGGCCTGCTAACTGAACTAGACTTTTACAACTGGATAGTCTTTTTGCCGATGGCAGACGGTTTTGGAGCTTACAACCGATACTACGGCAGATTGAAAGATGGAAAAATGAAGCTTAGAGGAATAGCCGCAAGAAGACGGGACATCCCTTCCTACATCAGAAGAATGCAGCTTGATGTCCTTAAAATCCTCTCCAAGGCGAAAAACAGAGAGGAGATAGCTGGTTTGAGAGACAAAATTGAGGAGATCTACATCAACTACAGGAAAAACCTCCGCCATGCAAGTCCAGAGGATCTCGTGATCAGGAAGGTTATCGGGAAAACGAACTACAGCAGAAGATGTGCCGAAGCCTTCCTTGTAAACTACTGCAGAAGGAAAGGCATTGCCATCCAGCCGGGTCTGGAAGTGGGCTACATAGTCCTCGACTCAAGGAAATGGGTTGTGATTCCCGAGTGGGAGATCGATGATGCGGATGATGCAGATACAGATAATGTAGATTATACAGGCGTATTCGATGCAAAATACTACGAAAAAATGCTGGAGAAAGCTTGGAGTGAGGTTTCTTATCCGATTCAATCTAAAGTCAACTAATTGGTTTTAGGTAACTCAACTAATTTTTACCGTACCAGATCTCTGTGTTGAACTTTTTCGTTAGGCTGAATTTGTTGCACGCGGCTATAGCACTCGTAACAGAATTGGTCAGCTCGCAGTATCCATCCAATTCATCGAAATACTGGCATAGGTAACAGCAGAGGGGCAGAATATTACCCGTCTCATCAAAGTTAAGTAATTGGCAGGGAAAAGAAACTTCGGCGATCGTGCGACTTTTGATCCAAAGTTGCACAAGCCAATGGTTATCACAGATAATATAACAAGCTGGAATCACAACAGTAAATTCCCGCTACCAAAACAAACGCTAAATTATGCCTAGAGGTCTAAGTTAATCCATCTCTTTCTATCATATCTCTAACGAAATCTCCTAATCAAGTTTCATCGTTTGACCTATATTCCAATCCATCCCAAAACATGAACTGATCGGAGAGATCCTGCTTTACCAGCTTCGACTTTTCCTCCCGATCATCGATCATATAGATTCCGAGGTTTGTCAGCGCCCAGATCGGCTTTGACAGAACGTACTCCAGCGTTTCATCTGGTGTAACGAAATACTGCACCAGTACCTTGTACAGCGGAAAAATGAATCTTTTGCGAAGTCTGTCGTAGGTGCTCCGTGGCGTGTAAATCTCAGCCTCTTCGAGGTTTCTGCCCTTCCGTATGATCCTGAAGTGCTGCTGGAAGATTGATCTATATCTGTGTAAGACGATTCTAACAGCATTCCTCGATGTGTACCTGAGAACATCCCTCAGCTTCAGCCTATTCGGATATTTCAGATAGGCCATTGTAAAGATTAGATTCCTTGCGGACAAAATCCTTGCAAGTCCCTGGGAGAAGAGGATATGTGACAGGTTCGAGATTTCGGTTGTCGTTAAGTCCCTTACCGGTCCAATGTATCTGGAGGTCGAGCCTAAGTGCAAAATATAGCAAACAGATCCATCGTCTCTAAGCCTTAGTATTTTCACAGGTTATATTTTTCGCAAGCATCAATAAATAATTTTCCTCCGGTTTGAAAGTGATTGAAGGATTTAGATCTGTTTTTGTCCTAAGGCTATCCTGTCGTATCTTAGCGAACGTTATCCTTGTAATTTCATATACATGAAATCCAAAGACGTGTTACACATCCGGCTCGAATTTCTGTGAACACTTCATATAAGGTGAAAAACCCCTCAGAGAGCTTCTTTTCTGAAATTTCTCATAATCCTTCATATAAGGCTCGTTATATGAAGTTATTAGAGGAAAGTTTAAATAAGGTGGAAAAACCGCTGAGAGGGCTTCTTTTCTGAAATTTTGTGAAATAGTTTAAATAAGGTATTTTATTTAAACTTAATAAAGTCGTGAAAGTGTTTCCTTTTTACACTTCCAAAGAATTTTTAGAAATATTGCGATTATAATTTTATGGATTTATATTAGAGAACGAGAAAATTAAAACTAGAAAATGAATATTTGATCTGAGAGGTCTATTACAGAAATACAGATTTATAGATTTATAAATTTACAAATTCAATCAATTATCAAGCTTAAAATCAAAAATCAAGCTTTAAAAGGCGATAAAAAATTCAGGCTAAATCCTCATTATGAGGAAAAGATGAAAAATCTCAGCCCTCTGATCTCATCACTACAATATATGAAATCCCATTCTTACCCACTATACGGGTTAAAATGAGGAAAACTAGAAACAGAAAGTTAGGAGGGAATTGTAATCGCATACATGAGAAGCTGAATCAAGTTATTTTTAGAACCTAATTAAAACCTTAAACAGAATCAAGTCTAAAACAAAATCAAAAA
>QMZD01000131.1 GCA_003662985.1 Archaeoglobales archaeon
AAGTACTATGAGGAGCAGGGCATAAGTGTACCAAGCAACCTCAAGCCTTGAGGTGTAACTTTTTGAAAAAATATATTTTATTTTTATTTTTGGTTTTTTTGTTGTCCCTCTTCCCAATAAACGCTTTGGAAATTAAATTTAATGATAAAACGGTTTGTTATTCCCCTATTATTTCAAATTTGACGTTGACAGTAGACTATAAGCATAGTGTTTCCCTCACGAAGGTTGTGGATGTATATCGGGTCGATGGATCAGGAATATCAGCCGTTCAAGAGAAATGGCAGCAGTTTGACGCTGGACAACCTCTAGAAGCACAGGTTGAGAATGGTTTCTTCGTCAAAAATATGGACATGTATCTTGGAAAAAGCTGGGAGTACTGGTTTATATCGCTTAACAACGTTACGATTGGATTGAACGGAAAAGTAATATTTTCCAATCCCGGAGAGGATGGAATCGTTCAATTCAGGGTGTTAAAAACACCTGCTATAATCGCTCTATTTAGGTGGTGCTGATGGTGAGCGAGTCTGATAAGAGTGCTGAAAATAGGAGTGCTGAAAATAACGCCGCTGAGAAAAAAGAGATAGTGCTGGAAAAGAAAAGAAGCCTAAGTCCAAAATTGCTTACCGTTGTAAAGGTAGCAGCGGTTTTGATAGGTGTGTATGAAATTCTCTTCATATTCAATTTTACGTACTCCATCTATGATCTCTTCGAGAGGCTTGGGCTAAAAATCCTACTTCTGCGGCTGGATTTCCAAGATAAGCAGGGAGAAGCTTTTGTACTTGCTATGATACTGCTGATAGCCTTCCTGCTATACCCGATTGTTAAGAGGGAGAAACATCTCAGGAAAATACCATTTTATGATTATATTTTGATCTTTTTTGGACTGGCAAGCATGTTTTACATGTTTTGGAGATTTCCCTCCTATACTGTGTACTACAATGTAAATACCTACGACGTCTTTTTTGGCCTTATCGCGATAGCTCTGGTCTTAGAAGCCACTCGAAGGACTGTTGGATGGATTCTTCCAACCATTGTTCTGGTGTTCTTGGCCTATGGTATAAGAGACACGCAGTTTAACTGGAGTAGATTCGTACAGTATCTCTATCTCGATCAGGGCATATTCGGGATTCCGTTTTACGTGATGACGATCTACGTCTTCGCTTTTATTTACTTTGGTGCATTTCTGCTGAAAATCGGGGTTAGCGATTACATAACCAAGTTCATGATCGCCCTCTTCGGCCCCAGACAGGGAGGACCGGCTAAGGCTGCTGTAGTTTCAAGTGGAATGATGGGAACTGTTAGCGGGAGTTCCGTTGCAAACGTTCTCACAACGGGAACATTCACGATCCCGCTGATGAAAAAGGCTGGCTATCCCAAGGAGATTGCAGGAGCAGTCGAGCCTGTTGCATCGACGGGTGGACAGCTGATGCCCCCTATCATGGGTGCCGCAGCATTCATCATGGCTCAATTTCTGGGGGTTCCTTACAACAAGCTGATCATAGCAGCAGTCATACCGGCGTTGATTTACTATGCTGGAGTGTACCTTTTCATAGACTTGGAAACAAGGCGTTTGGGGTTAAAGGGAATTTCAAAAAGCGCCTTTGAACCACTTAGCTATTTCATAAGAAAAAGCTACATTCTTTTACCGATTGTTGTTATTACGGTTGCACTCGTTTGGGGATTGGCTCCACACATAGTTGCGATATCTTCGCTTGGAATAGCGATATGGGTTGCATGGATATCCAGAGAGGAGATTCCTGGAAATGAGCAGTTTTATGTTGGCATTGCAGTCATAACAACCCTTCTCATGTTCACGGGGAGGGAAATAGCGATGCCAGTTGCTACGATTCTTCTGGTAATAGCTATAGCTCTGATTGCTCTTGCAGCCACATCTAAGCAGGTACACTTCAACGAAAAGCTCTACATTAGCCTGCTGTTCATTCTGTTTATAGCACTTACAAAGTTCCTAGGTATTAGAAAGGAGGCAATTCTTCTAATGACGGGTGTTTTTGGAATACTGTTCTCTCTCATGGTTGGTTATACGTCGAAGGGAGAAGCGGGGAGAACCATGTACAAAGCCACCTATGAATCCATGATCGATGCCGGTATCACTTCTACAAGTGTTATGCTTGCTGCAGCGAGTGCGGGTTTAATTCAGGGTGTTCTTACGATGACCGGGCTTGTAACGAGTCTCGGATATAAGCTCGTAGATCTGACGGGAGGTTTCCTCCTCTTACTTCTGATTATGGCGATGATCTTTAGTCTTATACTCGGCATGGGCGTTCCAACAACTGCAAACTACGTTATAACTTCCTTGGTTGCAGCTCCAGCTGTATATACGGCTGTATCCGGAACTGGGATTTATGACCTGCTTGTCCCTGGAACTGGAGCAGCGATAGCCCTTCTCGCAGCCCACTTTTTCGTTTTCTACTTCGGGATACTCGCCGATCTGACACCCCCAGTAGCGTTGGCTGCCTATGCAGGCTCGGCTTTGGCAGGGGGAGATTTCTGGAAGACAGCTAGAAATTCGGTCAAGTATGCTCTCGCCGGGTATGTTGGCCCGTATATCTATTTCACACATCCGGAAATGTTCCTTATAACGGTTCAGGCGTGGGATGTGGTGATGGTTCTGAAAGTACTGTACTATTTCCTCGCAGCTGTAGTCGTGATGTATTTGCTTGCAATAGCAATAACGGGTTACTACAGAAAACCTCTTAGGAATGAACTGAAACTTATAGTGGGAGGAGTTGGGCTAGCTGGAGCGACATTGAACATGATTCCGATAGCTATAGGAGTCGGTATTCTAGCAACGTTGAAATTTTTAGCAAGAAAACAACCCCAAGAACTTGAGGCGTAGATGGCTAAGATTTAAAATTGAGTTTGGTTGGATTTGACAATGTCTTATCCCAGAATTACTCAAGGTTACTCGAGGCTACCGAAGGATAAAAAGGAAACGATTATATTCATGCTACTCTGAAAAAACCATGGTGGTCGACATGGTTAAAGTAGGCGTATTAAAAATGGGTGCCATTGGCACGGCTCTTCTGGTGGAGTATCTTCTCGATGAGAGGGCTGACAGGGGAGACATAACAGTTAGGGTGGTAACAAGCGGAGCAAAAATGCAGCCTGAAGAGGCTGAAGTGGCAGAGAAGTTGAAAGAATTCGATCCAGATTTCGTCATCGTTGTATCGCCGAATGCCGCTTTGCCAGGTCCAAAGGCTGCAAGAGAGGCGTTTGAAGGTAAGCCAGTTATAATTATCAGCGATGCTCCGGCAAAGAAGGCAAAGGATGAATTCAAAGAGAAGGGATTCGGTTACATTCTCATAAATGCGGACTCTATGATAGGGGCGAGGAGAGAGTTCCTCGATCCAACCGAGATGGCCCTCTTCAATGCAGATGTTATAAAGGTTCTCGCAGCAACTGGAGCGTTCAGACTAGTCCAAGAAGCGATAGACGGTGTTATCGATGCTCTCAAAGAGGGCAAAACACCCGAGCTCCCACAGGTCGTTGTTACAGCTGAGAGGGCTGTAGCAGCCGGAAACTTCAAGAATCCTTATGCAAGGGCAAAGGCTATGGCAGCATACTATATAGCAGAGAAAGTGGCAGACATCGATGTAAAGGGTTGCTTCATCGAGAAAGACCCCGAAAAGTACATACCACTCGTTGCCTCAGCCCATGAAATGATGAGAGTTGCTGCTATAGAAGCTGACAGAGCAAGAGAGATCGAGAAGGGTGGAGACAGCGTTTACAGAACACCTCATTCTAAGGATGGAGCAATCTTGAAGAAATACTCCCTGATGGAGAAGCCCCAATAATCGAACTATAGCAATTTTATCTTTTTTCCAAATTTTTAATTGAATAACTCTCAAGAGCTTTTTGAGGCGACCACTTTCTTGACATCGATCCTTCCAAGCTTGGAAATCCCATCGATATATGCTGTTTCCGCCTCTAAACTCTTTATTTCAACATTCTTCCGAATTATCACCGTTTTTCCCTTCACGTATTGACCTTTGCAGCCGTTTTGAATTGAAATCTCATCCCCAATTATCGAATTAAACTCCGTTTTTGCCCCAACGGTAGCCTTCCTACACCTCACCTCCCCCTTGATATATGTAGATTTGCCTATCAGGATTTCATCGCACTCAATATTTCCCCAGAGGCATGCGTCCATCCCCACGATTATCTTTCCTTTAAAACTGATCTTCTTGTCTATCACGGAATTTTTTCTGATCAGAAGGATATTCTTACTCCGATCATAGACTATTGGTTTATTCTTCTTTATTTTCTTTGTTTTGATCATAATATCAACTTCATATCAGCTTCAACTTTCCAACTTTTTGATGCCAGCTCTAACGCTTACCGCCATACCTCTCTCAAAATCCATCATCTCAATGCTACCGAGCACAGCCTTTCCTGTGGCGAGAAGTCTGTCCCTCTCATCAACAACTAGAACCTCATCTTCAGCCCTGATATTCTCGTCAGCTTCCACGACATGTTTTGCAAACACATTCTTTCCTTTGGCTATGAACTCTGATATTTCACTCATTACTACAACCCTTAGTCTCGGAAAATCAAAAGCCTTATGGAGCCTTTTTGCTCCCTCAATACTCAAACTCAGCCAGCCTGAAGCCGGTTTTATCGTTGCGATCCTTAAGCCTTGATCGACTATCTGCCTTACCCTCCCAGTTTTGGGTGAGATGACGAACTTTACTGAATTCGGGAAAAGAATTTTTCCTGCCCCCTTTCCAAACTGGTAATCGGCGATAAATCTTATTTGTCTAAGATTCTCTTTTCTGGATACGAATCGCTTTGTTTCGGGCTTTCTTCCCATCTTCTTCACCTATTATATCTTTATTTTTTTTCTTTTATTTTTTATTCTTTTTTATTCTATCTTCCGAATCTTCTTTCCCTCCTTTGATAACCCCTCAGGCATCTCAAAAAATCAACGTATCGAAGTGCTGACCATTCAATATCCAAGAAGTAGAGCTCGCTGTATATACTCTGCCATATCAGGAAATCCGGTATTTCCTCTCCCGCTCTTACTATCAGGTCTGGGGGATTTTTTATTCTCAGATATTTTTCTATCTCATTTTCATCGATCTCGTCAGGTAAGAGCTTTCCCTCTCTTACCGACTTTGCAATCTCTTTTACGGCATCGGTAATCTCAGCCCTTCCGCCGTAGCCTAGTATAAAGTTAAGTTTTAGATCTCCATTCCCATTTTCAATCGTTTTTTCTTTTGTTATTATTCTCAAACTATACTTCTTTAAGTTCGAGCTGAGTTCTGAAATAAGCTTTTCTGTTTCTTCCTTGCTATAAATATGCAAGCAAATAGTTAATTCCTCAATTTTAAACTTCCTACACCATTCGATGAGTCTGTAAAAGCTTTTGGTATTTTCAACAAAATCATTTTGATCGGTAACAACCATTATATGATTGGGAAGGTTTCCGTTCTTTACCTCATTCTCCAATTTCTTCTCATAAAGTTTCCTGAGGAATTTAAACAGTTTGAGCATCGGTAATTTTTTAAGATAGGAATTACTTAACCTTTGCCAATGGGTTACCAGTTTAAAAGATGTGAGGGGTTTATCTACCCGAACACGATCCTTGTTTTAATAGCGATGCTTCCCGCACTTCTTCTCCCCTTTATTGAGGTATGGGTTGTTTTGGGCATCATTGCCCCAATTCTTCTGCT
>QMZD01000132.1 GCA_003662985.1 Archaeoglobales archaeon
AGGGCTCGGCAAGCCCTGGTGTTACCAGACTACACCACCGGCGCTTTTGTAGTTTGGGATAGAAGTTTATTCTTTGCTTTAATTACTTTGCTTTATTCTTTACTTTAATTACCTCCAAGTAAGTGAATTAATAAGATTTTCGATAGGGGTTTTTGAGTTCTGTTGGCTTCTCATTTAAAAATGAGCGGAGAAGTACAAGCCCAAGTTCCAATTTTACCGAGCAAAGCTTAGATAATACGATGAAGTGCAATGATGTGCACCCTAAAAAATGGTACAATCTCCCGTACATAAAGTATTGGAAAGATGGGAAAAACAACGGTATGCGCCCAGAATGATTAAATGAATGATGAAATTATCGAATAATTTAAAAACTTTGAAATTGAAATGAATACAGTTATGTCTACCAATATAAGGAAACTTGCAG
Source organism: Archaeoglobales archaeon (assembly GCA_003662985.1). Classification (GTDB taxonomy): domain Archaea; phylum Halobacteriota; class Archaeoglobi; order Archaeoglobales; family Archaeoglobaceae; genus Archaeoglobus_A. Next base: position 425 of record QMZD01000132.1, read on the forward strand.
GTTTTGTAAAAGCTCTTGAAAAAATTGGCTTTAATTTTAACGTCAGGTTATTCAACAATAGGTTAAAATTGCAAAAATTCGTTTTTCTTGCTAAACAATATGGAATCGATTTAGGTTATAATTTCAATCTGTATATTAGAGGACCATACTCTCCGCTGTTAGCAGAGGACTACTATCGCTTGAGTGAGGAAATAGAACCGATTAGGGTTGAATTACCGGATGATTTCCTTAGGTTGATTAAGAATAAGTCCGAGAGGTGGCTTGAGCTCGCCTCAACTGTGGTCATGGTAAAAAACAGATATCCCTCCATAGATGATGAAAAGATAATCAAAATAGTCCTTGGAAACAAGCCGTTCACAAATGAAAAAGAACTCAAAAAAATCATTTGTAAGTTAAGAAAACACAAGGCAATTTAGTTAAAATCTGTCTGAAATCATAAACCTGTTATCTCTTTCATCTTTTTCCTGCTCGATTACCATGTTATTGTGAAGTTTGGATTCATGGGTAAAAAACCAAGTTGTATCGTTATCTAAGATTGGGTGGGAAACGATGAGAGCATCGTGGTTCTCAAGGTATTCATCTTCTTCCAATAGTCTTGCAGCAAGAGCGTAGTGTTCTCTTGTAGGTGCTGGAAAGTCTGCATTCAGCTGATTAAAAAGCCTTCCAAAATCAAAAATCAATTCCGGTTGGTCGTGTCTTAAGACCCATAAATAAATTTCCCCCAACACCAGAGTTGGAATTTTTACCGAAATCTCAGGATTTCTTTCCACAGTATTGATTATCTTGTGAATCGTATCCTTTGCAATTTTATTTTGGTCTTTCTTCTGTTCATCAAAGTAGGAAATCAACACACAAGCATCGATGTAATAGCTTTGTGGCATTTCATGCAAAAATCAGTATTCGTTAATATAACCATTTTTATTTTCTGTAATAATCAGATTTTCGCAACACCATTAAGACACACCACAAAGACACATAAAAACGGGAAACCGAGAAAACTATTTTATCAAATCTATCATATTTATAAATCCAATCAAAACTCCAAAACCGCCTAATATAACCTCGATAAGCCATACCCACTTGTTTGGCTCATAGAAATATATCAATGCGCCCTTTGCAAGAATGGCCATTGAGAGCATGACCACTGTAAAAGAAATCAAAACTGAGAGCCCTATGATATTGATGATATCCTTGTAAACATTTTTCATTGTTATTGTTATAATCATTTAACATAAATACTTTCCAAATTCTTTCATGGTGATGATTGAATTACTAGTCGATTTTTCGTGGGGCTTTTAAATCCGATCTGATGTATCGGAGTTTTAAATTAATCCAAGCTCCATCCTCAGCACACAAGCCTGACACACGTCTTTTGGAGTGGGCTCACCACAAATTCTACATTTATTCAGTTCTTTCTGGGGGAAGTTAGTTTTAAAACAATCCATTAAAGCCTCGAAACTCCTCATAATGGAGTATTTCCTCCCGGGATACTTGTTTTCAAACTCGTAGAGAAAATCCCTTATCGCAGCCCTAACGGGGAAGTGAGCGTAGGGGCATTCTCCCATCTCAACCTCAATGTCATTAAGAATGCAGTAAAGCAGAACCTCTTTCTCATAAACCTCTCTAAAAGGTTTTATCCTCAACACAAGGTTTTCCTGAACTCTTTGCGGTACGAGTCTTGCAAGTCTCTCGATGTCCGCCTGAACGAAGTTAAGCAAAATGGTTTGAGTCTCATCATCCAGATTATGCCCGGTTGCGAGTTTTGTTGCATCGTTTTCACGAGCGGTTCTATTCAACAAATACTTCCTGAAAACTCCGCAATAGGTGCATGGCTTTTTATCTCCCTTTTTAACCATCTCATCCAATTCCATTCCAATCTCTTCTCTAAATGAAACGATAATATGCTCCATTTCAAGTTCTGATGTAATTTTTTTGGCTATTTTAACGGTAGGAGGCCTGTAACCGGCAATCCCCTCATCAATCGTGATGGCCAGAAAATCGACATCCCTTCTCTTACCGTACAACTTTTTTAAAGCAAAGGCAAGAGCAACGCTATCCTTACCACCGCTCAGGGCTATGGCTATCCTATCGTCTTTTTCAATCATGTTGTATCTCTTTACAGCGTACTTCACTCTTCTTTCAAAATCGTAGATGAAGTGCTTTCTGCAGAGATGTCTGTTGCTGTGCCTTTGAAAGTAAATCGCTTTTCTTCCGCATACGCTGCAACTCTTCACAGCAACTTTATTATTGCCGAGGTTTTAACTTTTTTCTGTGAGAGATCTCCATAACCTTTACAAGAAAATCAGAAAAGTAGAATGGAAGGTCATCAACACCATCTTCCGAGAGATGTGGAACTACAAATATGTGCCCTCAGATCTGATCTCCAAAAGGGTAAAGCTAAACGAAGTCGATACACTGAAAACCTTAAAATCTCTCGGAGCTATGGGAGTTGTTGAGAACAAGGTCGTATCGTATTTTGGCTCTTCCCTCACCTTCCAAGGAATCACCCTCTTTTCCCTAAAAAGACTTGTGGAAAAGGGAAAGCTCGACATGCTTGGAAAAAAGATGGGGGAGGGAAAGGAAAGCGTGGTGTACAATTGCTACTCTGAAAAGTATGGTGAATGCGTTCTGAAGTTTCATAAGCTTGGAGTTTCGTTCAGAAAAATCAGGGAAAAGAGGGATTATGGAGATCTCCATCTTAGCGTTTTAACTGTTAGATCTGCTGGGAGAGAGTACAGGGCTTTGAAAAAACTTTTTGGGGTTGCAAAAGTCCCGGAGCCGTTTGGATGGGAGGGAAATGCGGTTCTCATGGAACTTGTAGATGGGAGAGAACTTTACAAGCTGAGGCTGGAAAATCCCAGTGAGGTGCTCGACGCGATAATAGAGGAAATGAGGAGGATGTTTATCGCTGGCGTTGTGCATGGCGATCTGAGCCAGTACAATGTTCTCATTGCAGAGGACATCTACATCATCGATTTTCCCCAATGGGTTGAGGTGGGTAGAAGTGGGGATGAAAGAGATGAAGACATAAATGTAAATACGGATGTAAATGCAAATGAAAACTGGAAGGAACTGCTTGAGAGAGATGTAGAAAACATCCTGAAATACTTCAAAAAGGCCTATGGCATAGAAAAGGATATTAATTCTGTTATTAATTACGTTTTAGCAGAATGACCGTATTTGGTATTGATATTATAAAAGGTTCACTCAGTGGAAAGGAAAGACCGAGGTATTCCTTAATTCTGCTTAAAGATGATGGTGAGGAGGAGTACAAGGTTACAAGAAACAGGCTCTTCAGAATGATCAGAGAGAAAAAACCGGATATTGTTGCCTTCGACAACGTTTCTGAGCTTTTTAGATCTAAAAAGGAGCTTGTAAACTTTTTAAAGGAGATTCCACCAACAACAAAACTTGTTCAAGTTACTGGGAAAGAATCCCTTCCAACCCTCGCAAGAAGGTATGGTATAAAGATGTACATTCGCAGCCCGGCTGATGAGGCAAGGGCATGCGCTTACCTTGCGAGCTTTGGTGTGGGCGAGGAGATCTCGGTATTCTTTGATAAGACCATGATAACGGTATCGAGGAACAGAAGTCTGGGAAAGGGAGGATGGCGTCAGAACAAATACAGGAGAAAGGTACACGATCAAGTTAGGATGGTTTTCAACGAGATAAAGCAGATAATAAGGAATCACAACCTTGAGTACAGCGAGGATGTCAGACAGGGCTATGGAGGCATCTCGAGGGGGAGATTGCTCGTCAATGCTGAGCGATCCAAAGTCCCTGTGAACTCCTTCAAAACTAAAAACGTCCAGGTTAAGGTTGAGGCGGTTGAGAAGGACAGGATAGAGTACATTCCCCTCAGTAAAAGGATGAAGTACGTTATTGTAGGCGTGGATCCTGGCAGCACAGTTGGTATAGCGATCCTCGATCTGGATGGCAACATTCTTGGAGTCAGAAGCAGGAAAGGCTGGAGCTTTTCGGAAGTTGTTGAGTATATCCGATCTTTCGGCACTCCGGTTTTGGTAGCGACAGATAAAGCCTCCCCTCCTGAGTACGTGAACAAGATTAAAGCCTCTTTCAACGCCGTCATGTATTCTCCAAAGGAAGATATGAGTATAGAGAGGAAAACGAGCCTTGTTAGGAAATATAAAATTTTGAACGATCATGAGAGGGATGCGTTATCGGCGGCTTTGGAGGCTTACAACTCCTACAAGAGCAAGCTTCTGAACATTGAAAAGAGAATTCCTGCCGGTTTTGATTCGGATCTCGTGAAGGCGAAAGTCATCAAGGGAATACCTCTTAAAGCGATCCTCGAGGGTGAGAAGGAGGTTGAGGTAAAAGAAGACAAAAAACCCATCGAGCAGGTTGACAGGGAGGAACTGGTGAAAAAAGAGAAGATCATAAAAGAGCTTATTGACGAGAACAGAATGCTTCGGGAGTCCATCAATCAACTTAAGGAAGAAATAGAAAAGCTGAGAGGAAGGATAGTCAGTATATCAAGTGAAGAGCATCAGAGGGTCAGAAAGGACAACTACGTCAGGAACCTTGAGATCGAGATTTCGAGGTTAAGAAAAAAATTGCATGAGAGGGACGAAAAGATCAGACATCTCGAGGAAAAGCTTGAGCTCGTAAAGAGAATGAGGTATCTGGAAATCTTTGAAGGGTGGAAGTGGGTTAAAATGCTGAAGAAATTCACAAAGGAAGAAATCGAAAGACTTGAAGCTGATTTCGGCATAAATGAGGGGGATATTATATTCATAAAAGACTGTAGCGGTGGTGGTAGAATTGCAGCTGAACTTCTTTGCAAGAAAGGGGTAAAGGCTGTAATCTCGGAAGGCTTTATGTCCCATCTTGCCTCATCCATATTTGAAAAATCCAACATCCCCGTTTTCCAGGTTGATGAGGTTGAAATGGAGTACGGGGATGAAATGGTATTGTTGAATGCGAGAAAATTCGAGGAAGCTTACAAGAAAAGAATTGAGGAGATGAAGAAAAAGAAACTTGAAATGGTTGAAAGGCTGTTTGAAGATTATAAGATGAAGAGAAAACACACACTTTGAATGCAGAAGAAGCCTTAAAATCCAAATGTTTAGATGAAAGGATATCCATCCGGCCTTCTGAACTCCCAGATTCCCGATTAATCGCAATTTTCGTTCAAACTCTGCAGTCAGACCCCCTTCTATAACCCTGTTCCGATCAATTAAATCTCTGTTCTTTAGTTCTCACTTGGCATCGCAGTAGAGTTCTCACTTGGCATCG
>QMZD01000133.1 GCA_003662985.1 Archaeoglobales archaeon
CATATTCCATTTCTATTACCTCCTTTTATTTTAACCAAACAGAGCTCCGAGGCCCTCGATGGCCTCCTCTTCCCTCTTTTCTTCCTCTTCTTCTTCCTCTTCAACCTTCTCCTCTTTAACCTCTTCTACTTTCTCAACGCTCTCTTCCACCACCTTAACCTCCTTGGCTTGGAGGAGAGCGGAGAGCTCATCATCCAAGGCCTCGCTCGGTAGTGTGGAGGCGAGCGAAAGCATGTTCGAGTGAGCTTTAGCAAGGATATCGTTAATGACTCCCTTCTCGAGGATAGCAGTATTAATAGCAAGATTTCTTGCATTGTTAAACGCTTTAATCAGAAGTATCTCGGCTGTTTCAGGCGTTACGTAAGCGGCATTGACTGCAAGATTCAAGGCTTTGGTGTAAGCCTCTCCGAATTGCTGTGATATAGCTTCCACATCAATCTTGAGATCTTCTGGTGTGAATATTATCCCGTTCTCCATCAGAACCCTTGTGTCAAGTCCGAGCTTGATGGGTTTAATCTCCAGCAGCTCTAATGCCTTTGCAACCTCTGGTTTAACAACCTCTCCGGCCTTTACAACTGTAACCGTATCTTTTATCACAATCTTGCCTTTCTCGATTGCTGCTGGCAAGCCACCCATCTGCAAGTCTCCGAGTATCGGGCCGGGAGGGAAGGACGTTGGGCCCTTTTCAACCACAACGTCTTCGGGAGATATCTGCCTCGGTTTTAGTGGGGAGGGCTGCTTGGTTTTTTCGAGCTCTTTGAAAAGCCTGAATGGGTTCATTTCTGACGCAACAAAAGCAACCTGATCTCCAAGGAAGTCTATGAGCTTTGTAAATTTGCCTCCCTCCTCTTGCAACGCCTTCTCAATCAGATTGTTCTTGACAACCCTCAGTTTTATTTTATCCCTGAACTCCCTTCTTATCTTTGCCATCTGCATCGCTGAAACTCCTCTGAAGCTCACCAATCCAACTACGGGGTATTTTTTGAGATAACTTCTGATCTCCTCAACATCCCTAAGCTTCCACTGGGGGATTGCACCTTTTATTGCCGCCATTATATCACCCTCACCGCTGGACCCATGGTCGTCTTAACGTAAACCGATTTCACGTTATTTATCGCATTTTCGTATTTGCCTTCAACCACCTTAAGGATTTCGAGAATGTTGTCTGAGATCTTTTCTGGATCCAACTCCTTTGTGCCTACTGGAGCGTGAAAAGTCAGTTTATCTCTTGTTCTCACCTTCACAGATTTTTTAAGCCTTTGGATGAATGGTGTTGGATCAGAGAGAGGTGGAATCGGTTGTGGAATCTTTCCTCTTGGGCCCAAAATGGGACCGAGTTTCTTACCGATTTCTGGCATCAATGGAGCTTCGGCAATGAAGAAGTCCATCTCGTTGGCAATCTTTCTAAGTTTTCGCTTATCCTTCGCAAGTTCGTCTATGTCTTCTGGTGAAAGAACTATGTCGGCACCAGCCTCTTTTGCTTTCAACGCCGTGTCACCCTTTGCAAAAACGCCGACTTTTCTATCTTTTCCTATGCCGTGAGGAAGGGTGATAAGAGCATCGATTCTGTTTTCGGGTTTCTTCATGTCGAGGTTCTTCAAGTTTACGGCTATCTCTACCGTCTCAACAAAATTTCTCTTCTTTGAATTTCCTATTGCTTTTTCTACAGCTTCCTTAATCCTATTTTTTTCAACTAACATGTTCATCACCGTAGTGCTAGCGGCGAGAGCCTCCTACGGAAACTCAGTACTAAAGTCGCATGCCGAATGGATATTTTAAATTAACGGTGGGATCGATATAGAGTTAGTCGACCTCCATAGAAAATCAGAGAGAATGGTGGAATTGGGAAACTATCTAGGGTTTGCAAAATTAACTTGGATCACTTGGATCACTTGGATCAACTTGAGTTCATCCAAAAAGGAATTCCGGAATTTTTTGCTTTCCAACGATATCGTTGAAATCCTCCTTTTCCCTTATAACGTGAATCTCGCCATCCTTAACCAATACCTCCGCACATCTTGGTCTTCCATTGTACTGACTGCTCATCACAAAACCATAGGCTCCAGCGTCGAATATCGCTATGACATCTCCCTTCTCCACTTTAGGAAGTTCTCTGTCTTCAGCAAGTATGTCTCCACTCTCACATATGGGGCCGGCGATCGTATAAGTTTCTTCACCCTTTCGATCCATCTTGTTCGCAACTGCAATCCTATGGTATGAGCCGTACATTGCAGGCCTGATCAGGAGGTTAAAGCCGGCATCCACGTTTACAAAGTTCTTGTAAGCTCTCTTAACGGAATTCACTCCAGCGAGTAAAACTGTTGTGTTGCCGATTATGCTCCTCCCAGGCTCAAGCTCTAGCTTGATATCTGGATTTATTTCGGCTTTTCTCCCCTCGAAAACAGGCAAAATTGCCTTGGAGAACTCCTCTGGGGTTAAAGCTCCCTTTCCATCATAATCTATTCCCGGCCCTCCACCTAAATCGATGAATTCTAGGTTTATTCCTTCCTTTTTCAGCTCTGCAACCAGATCGAAGATCTTGTTTAAAGCCTCAACAAATGGACTTGCATCTAGTATTTGGCTACCGATGTGGCAATGTATGCCTTTGGGAATCACGTTTGGAAGCTCTACAGCCTTTCTGTAGGCTTCGATAACCTCATCCTTTGGTATGCCGAATTTTGAGGTTTTTAGTCCTGTCGCGATTTTCGGATGTGTCTCAGGGGATACGTCAGGGTTCACTCTAAATGCTATCGTCACCTCCTTGCCCAGTTTTGATGCCACTTTGGAACTCGTGTAGAGCTCATCTAGACTATCAACACTGAATGCAACTCCTGCTTTTATTCCCATCTCGATTTCCCACTCTGCTTTGCTGTTTCCGTTGAAAAGGATTTTTTCTGGAGGAAAGCCCGCTAGCAATGCGAGATAAAGCTCTCCAGCGCTAAAAACGTCAGCACCAAAACCCTCTTTGGATATTATTTTAAGAATTGCAAGGTTGAAGTTAGCTTTAACGGCGTAGAAAATTCCTTGCTCGGGAAACGCTTCTTTATAGGCGTCGATATTCTCCTTGAGTTTATCGTACGATGTAACGTAAACAGGCGTGCCCGTGATTTTTGTTATTTCGTCAACTCTGACACCATCGATAACCAAATGACCATTCTCAACTGAAAAAGCCATTAAAACTCACCCCTCAAATTTTTCCAATTTTTCCAACCTTTCAACTGCCTCTTTGATAACCGGTATGTCTTTGGTTAAGGCAAATCTGATGAATCCCTCCCCTCCATCTCCGAATCCAACTCCTGGTGTTGCAAGAATTCCTGCCTCATCCAAAAGTTTCTTTGCGAAGCTCATGCTGTCAAATTCAGAAGGAACCTTTGCCCAGATATAGAAGGTTGCTTTAGGAACATAAACCTCAATTCCAGCCTTTCTCAATCCTTCAACGAGCAAATCCCTTCTTTCCCTGTATACCTTATTGTTTTCCTCTATAACACCATCATCCCCAAGCAAAGCAGCTATAGCTGCCTCCTGAATTGCCTGAAATACACCGCTATCCACGTTCGTCTTTACTTTAAGTAAACCCTCTAAAGCGTCTTTGTTTCCAGCAGCAAAAGCTATTCTCCAGCCTGTCATGTTGTACGTCTTTGATAACGAGTTGAACTCTAAAGTTACCTCAAACTCGGAGTCTATCTCCAAAAAGCTTAGCGGCCTCTCTTCGAAATAAACATCCGTATACGCTGCGTCGTGGGCGAGGATTATTCGATAATCATGACAGAAATCGACAGCCTCCTTGATGAACTCCTTCCCGCATACAGCTGAAGTTGGATTGTTTGGATAGTTCAAGAACATGATTTTGGCCTTTCTGGCAATCTCAGGAGGTATCTTGTCAAAGTCAGGTAGAAATCCTTTTTCTTCCTCAAGTTTGATTGGAAAAGGCTTACCTCCTGCCAGAACGGTCGCCCCGTAATATACGGGATATCCGGGATCAGGAACTATCGCATAGTCTCCACCGTTGAGAAAGGCGAAGGGTAAATGGGCAATACCCTCTTTCGATCCTATGAGAGAGATGATCTCGTCGGCTTCCAGTTTGACACCTTTTCTTCTCAGGTAATAAGCGGCAACCGCATTTCTGAACTCTTGCATTCCCTCATATGTTGGATACTTCTGGTTTTCAACTTTTTTTGCGGCGTTGCATACTGCCTCAACCACATGGGAAGGAGTTGGAAGATCTGGATCTCCAACACCGAAATCAATAACCTTGATTCCCTTTTTTATCTTTTCAGCCTTCATTCTGTCGATTTCAGCAAAAAGGTATGGGGGTAGGGCTTTTAATCTATCTGACAACTCAAACATGGAATCACCCATCTCAACTTGGGTATCCAGTATAAAAAATTTTGCTGTAAATTGGTTTGCAGGAATAGAAACGATCAGGAAATTTGGATAAATTTTAAAAAATTCAATTTTTTAGTGGGATTTTTAGGAATTTTGTTCACTCATCAAAATTTTTTAAGGTCTTTCATCGAATGGTATGTAGCCCCTTCTTTCTGGCCCGATGTAGTTGGCTCTTGGCCGTATCAATCTGTTATTCTCATACTGCTCGATAACGTGGGCACACCAGCCTGAGATTCTCCCAATTGCAAAAATGTTAACGTAAAGGTCATCGGGAATTCCAAGGGTTGCGTATACGCTTGCGGAATAGAAATCGACATTCGGCAACAATCCTTTGTATTTGTAGACAGCCTCCTCGACCGCCTCGCTTATCTCATACCACTTTGGATTCCTCTCCTCTGCCAGCCTTTTCGCCAGGCTTTTCAACTCCAGCGTTCTTGGATCCATGACTCTTCTGTAAACTCTGTGCCCGAAACCCATGATTCTCTCCCCCTTCTCGAGCTTCTCTCTGACATAGCTCTCAGCCCTCCATGGAACCGCTATCTCTCTGAGCATCTCCATAACCTTCTGACTCGCACCGCCATGTAAGGGGCCGAGCAAGGTTCCGGTGGCAGCCACTATGCTGGCGTAGATATCGGCGAGCGTTGAGGCTGCTATTCTCGCTGCAAACGTCGACGCATTTAGCTCATGTTCAGCATGCAAGATCATATCCAAGTCCAGACACTTCGCCATCGTCTCTGTCGGCTCCTCTCCATGGAGCATGTAAAGGAAGTTTGCCGCATGATCGAGATCCTCCCTCGGGTGAACGAGGTTTTGCCCACTTCTTATCCGGTGGAAATAGGCAACAACCGTGGGGAACTTGGCGATCAAGCTTATTGACTTTTCAATCGACATCTCGTGGCTTTTGTAGTGGATGTACTTATCCATCGAGCCGAGGTAAGATGTCGCAGTCCTCAATACAACCATCGGATGGGTAAAGGGTGGGAGATGAGTTAGTAAGCCGATGATCTGGGCTGGAAGGGATCTCTGCATTGCCAGCTCTTCCTTAAACTTTTCAAGCTCCCTCTTGCTGGGAAGATCGCCAAATAGCAGGAGGTAAGCAACCTCCTCATAGCTAGAGTTCTTGGCAAGATCATGGATATCATAGCCGCGATACTCCAAAATGCCCCTTCCATCCTCAACGGCGATTCTGCAGATTGACGAATCACAAGCAACAACATCTTCAAGACCAGACATTCATTCACCCCCCAAGTATCTAAC
>QMZD01000134.1 GCA_003662985.1 Archaeoglobales archaeon
GGAATCAACCTACCTAAGCCCCGCCTCAATGCTAGGTTTGCCGGCCTATGTCTTCATAATAGGCTATCAGTTCTGGTGGGCAATGGCGGCTATTATTGCAGGAATGCCTATAGCAACCTTGCTTACAGCTGCTGCGATGCGAAAGTATGGGCCTACAAGCTTCGCTGACTACTATGCAGACAGATACAACGACCAGAACCTGAGATGGCTGGTGGGAATAATAGTCATATTCGGCGCGATTCTGTACATTACGCTGTCCATCGTCGGTATGGGCATATTCCTGCTGGCAATCCTGAGATTTCCGTACCTCTACGGCGTCATTCTGGGAGCAGTCATAGTCATGATCTACGTCGTCTTCGGCGGTATGGTTGCTACAAGCTGGAATGCAGCATTCCAGGCTGTGCTGATGACAATAGCGGCAGTCATTGCAGCACTGGGAATCATAAACTATTTCGGAGGGCTAGAAGCCTACCACATGGCAATAATCGAGAACAACCCGAAGTTCTTCAACACCCCCTCTGACATTGAGCCAAGTCATATCTACGCTGCCACATGGCTCGCTGTCATAGGCTGGTTCTTTGTCTGGCACTACGGCTTTGCGACGATGCCTTACACGGTTGTCAGATTCTTCACTGTCATGGACATGAAAACCGCAAGGCGAAGCATCTTCTGGTGCACCCTCTTTGCAGGCATCTTCTACCTCGGCCTCGAAATCATTGGTGCTGGAGCCAAGGTTATAATCGAGAAGGCTCACCCGCTAGTTTTGCAGGGAACGGTTCCGGCGAATGCAGTTAAAGTCCTTGCATACTACGCCAAGACATATGGCGTTGGAACCGTAACAGACTATTCAATGGTTGCAGCTGTAGAAGCTTTGCAGAATCCGTGGGTCCTTGGAATACTTTGCGCTGGAGGTTTGGCTATAGCTATGTCAACTGCTGCCGGCTGGGTTATGGTCGTGAACGTCATCGTTACGAGAGACTGGGCCGACATGATGCTCAGAAGCAAATTCGCAAAGGAGAACCCGATCCTCATGGCGAGGATAATCTCAGTGATCTTCCTTGCGATAGGCTTAATAATTTCCATCAACCCACCTGCCCTCGTGCTCGACCTCTCCGGATGGGCGTTCGTCGTGATCATAGCGTCCATTGGACCGAGCCTGGTACTTGGCCTGTGGTGGAAGGGGGCAACCAGAACCGCAACTTGGGTTACAGCAGTAATAATGTTCGTCCTCCACCTGTACGCATGGCTATACGCGAAGTTCACCCTCGGCAAGCCACACTTCTTCTTCCTCAATGAGGCTCTCGGACTCAGCAAGACCGCCATCGTAACTCCGCATCAAGTGTGGGCAATACCAGTGGGCTTCATTCTCTTCATTGTGATCTCTCTGCTAACGAAGAAGCCTGATCCAGAAGTGGTAGAGAAGTACTGTGTGCAGCTGACGGAGAAAGTCTAAAATTTTCTTTTTTTTATTTTGTATAATTCGGTTTTGAATTTCAATTTTCAGTTTCTGAAATTGAATCGCCTCTCTTACTAACTTCAAATCTAAATCTCTCTTACTAACCTCAAATCTAAAACATACCTGTAGACGTAGGGGGCGTAGTTTCCACAGGCTCTTACATTCTCAACCTCAACTTCAAGTCCATGCTCTTTAAAAAGCCCTGCAACCTTTCTTGGGAGAATACCATCTTCTTCCTCCTTTCCCGCAAAGGTGTAGTAGTGGATTACACCCCCCTTTTTTATCTTGTTTTTCAGTGTAAAGATGAAATTTTCAGCTATATGAGGAGAAGGCATCAGTACTCGATCGAATTTTCCCTCTATTGACGGAAGAAGTCTTCTTACATCTCCTTCGTAAACCTTAACTTTATTTTCGACTTTATTTAACCTCACGTTTTCTCTGAAATATTCGGCTGCCTTTGGGTTCAGTTCGATTCCAATAACTTCTGATGGTTTTGCCAGCTTTGCAATCACAATAGCATATGGCCCTACGCCTGCAAACATCACAAGAACTCTCTCGCCCTCTTTAACGAGTCTCGCAATCCTTTCCCTCTCCCCAGAAAGTTTGACCGAGTAGTACACTTTTGTCGGATCAACAAAAAATCTGCAGCCGTACTCTTTGACGATAGTCTCCGTCTCATTCCCGTAAATGATCTCATATTTCGCAATTCTAAAGACTCCGTTAACCTCGCCAACTTTTCTGAGAATGGTTTTTACCCTTTTATGCTTTTTCAAAATGGCTTTGATTATCTCATCCTTGAGGTGGATAACCTCGTCTGGGATATCGATTATTACAACATCCCCTATTATTTCGAAGCTCCTTCTAATTTTGTTCAATTCTTCATCGCTTGCAATGCCTTTTAGCATCTCTTTCAAGCTCACATTCTGAATTTTTGTCCCTCAGATATTAAGCTTAGCTCTGCTGAATAGGGGGTTAAATTTGGTAAAAATGATAAAGTGATAATGAAGTTTATGAGACTATTGATAAACTTTTCAACACTTAATCCAGTTTGCTTTAGTATTATTCTCGGCCTTCTTACCTCTGATTTCGGTTTCTATCTGAGCATCATCAATATCCAGATAGACCTCGATAGCCTCTCTGATGTTTTCGATAGCCTCTTCTCTGGTCTCCACCCTGAGAAACACATCCAGGAAGGGAAGGGACATAAACGACATAGCCGCCTCTTCGCCCTCTTCAAGGATGACCTTGAATTTCATGTTTTTAAAATACTCAAGGAAGTTGAAAAGGGTTTCGCATCAAGAGGGTCAGAGCTTTGTAATGACTATTTTCTTACTGTCTTCGGAGATTTAAATCCTAGAATCCTAGCTTCATCACTGTGTTTTATTCCCATCTTCTCAAGGGAACGACTTTCTCAGAGTTCTATGAGTCTTAAGATTGTGAGAAGGGTTGGCTGATAAAGGTGGAATTAAGGTCAATACCGATGGTGACAAGTTCGAAAAATCGGTGCCTAGGTTTGAGATTTCGGGAGTGATTTTTTGCAGTTATGGTATTCTCATCAAGGAAGGAAAATACCCAAGTACTAACTTAAGATTCTTTGGAAATCATAAGCGGGCAGAATTAATGAGAAAAATATCTTGATTAGCAATAAATGATCAATCATTTTATTATTAAAGTACGAAAGATTTAAATTGACTGAGTAATACTGTTTATGAGGTGTGATGAAATGTTCAGAAGAATTCTGTTTCCAACTGACTTCTCCAAACAATCTGAAGCGATTTTAAGAGGGCTACATGAATTTAAAAAATACGGTGTGGATGAGGTAGTTCTGGCCAATATAATAGAACACGATGTAGTTGCACTTATAGAGGGTGGTGTTGACGTTGATGAGTTTATACAAAAGCTAAAGAAAGAGGCTGAAAAAAAGCTATCTCAAAGTGCCTCTGTTCTGAATAGAGGGGGCTTTAAAGTTAAGTTAACACCTCCAATACCTTCTGCAAATCCGGTTGATGAAATAGTAAAAACTGCGAGAGAAGAAGACGTATCGTTAATTCTACTTGGTTCAAGAAGTAGAGGTTTTAAAGGCTCTCTTATGGGTAGTGTTTCTGAAGGGGTGGTTAGAGAGGCTAAAAAACCTGTTTTGGTTTTGAAGACGAAGCCCGATGCTGGAGAGGGTTATTACGAAATGGTTTTTCGAAGACTTTTTGATAGGATTATCTATCCCCACGACCTATCTGAGATATCTCAAAAAATTGAAGATTTTGTTAAAGAAGCATCGCTTTTAGGAGGTAAGGAGGTTATAATCGTTCATGTGGTAGCAGCAGATGATGTTGTTGACAAAGAAGTTGGGAAGGAGGAAGTTATACACCCCTTAGTTCCGATACCAAATCTAACGGAAATGCTCTCAAAACACTGGATGAGAGCACGAACGTATCTAGGCAATATCAAGAAAAATTTTGAGATTGCTGGTATAAAAGCTAGAGTTATTTTGAGAGTTGGTTCACCACATAAAGAGATACTAAAGATCGCTAACGAGGAGGGAGGGAGTGTAGTTATGATTTCCAGTAAAGGTTTAACACCTAATGTGGACTCCGTTGTCAGATATTCTGAAGTGCCCGTGATTGTATATCATTCCATTAGTTAGGAACTGTATGCTTAAGGGAGAGATAATTCTGCTGCATACAATTCCTTTCAAAGTAAGAAAAACGTTGGAAACTGCTGGATTTACAAGCAAATACTTTTCATTATATGATGAGTTCAAAGTTTTCCTGCAGATCCACAAACGTAAAGCTAATCACAAAAAAGTAGCTCTAATTCTTTGTTTGGAGATTCTTGAAATTCTTCATGAAAAGCAAGAAATAGCTATTAAGCATTGGTCAATCGACTCATCTAAAACATTGATTTGAGGTAGCTTTGCTAGCTCAAGTGGGGGTTTTGTATGATTGGATACCCGTGGTGGACGTATTCTATAGTTTTATTCATAATATCATTTGTTTTGGGAATATTTGTGGTAATGGCTGGAGTTGGGGGAGGAGTATTATATACCCCACTAGTTAGTGGTTTTTTTCCTTTTCACCTCGACTTTGTAAGGGGTACTGGGCTTTTTGTTGCTTTAGCTGGCTCCATTGCTGCCGGACCGGGATTGCTAAAGAGAGGGTTAGCAGATCTCCGTCTCAGCATGCCTTTTGCTTTAGTAGCTTCAGTTTTTTCAATAGTAGGGAGTTTTATTGGCTTGGCTTTACCAAGTTGGTTAGTTCAAACTCTTATCGGGGTAACAGTTATAACTTTAGCGATTGTGATGACGGTGGGTAAAAAAGTAGAGTTTCCAGAAACCAAAGAGCCAGATAGATTGTCTAAGACATTAGCGATTTATGGTATTTACTACGATGAAAACTTGAGAAAAATTGTTGAGTGGAGGGTGCAGAGAGGAGCACAGTCTCTTCTTATGTTTGCCGTAATAGGGCTAATTGCCGGAATGTTTGGTTTAGGTGCAGGCTGGATAAATGTTCCAATATTAAGTATTTTTATGGGAATTCCATTAAAGATCGCTGCTGGAACTAGTAAATTTCTCATCTCGATAACGGATAGCTCTGCTGCATGGGTTTACCTCAATAATGGATGTGTAATTCCCCTAATAACTGTCCCATCTGTGCTTGGGGTTATGCTTGGCTCATACTATGGAGTGGTGATAATGACAAAGACAAATCCAAAAGTTATCAGGGTTGCAGTTGTAACGATTTTACTGATAGGAGGCATTAGAAGTTTGCTTAAGGGTTTGGGGATCTGGATATGATTCCAAATGAGCAATACGTTTATGCAAAGATATTGCATTACTGTTCGATTGTAACACTGCTCCTTCTCACCCTGACGTTTGTTATATACGTTACTGGTGTGATCTCACCATATATACCACCAGAAAAACTCTTTGAATTATTAACTTATGAAAGCGATGAGATCATCAAAAAAACAGAAATGCCGATAGGTTGGGAGTGGATCGGTTTAGTCGGTTACAGCGATATGCTCCTCTACGCTCTGTTATCATTTTTAGCATTATCTACAGTACTCTGCTACGCCTCTATACTTCCAATATTGGTAAAAAAGAAAGAGAAGGTTTATGTTATTATAGCATTGCTTGAGATTATCGTATTGCTCTTTGTTTCGAGCGGAATTTTA
>QMZD01000135.1 GCA_003662985.1 Archaeoglobales archaeon
AATGTAGAGGCAACGAAAACCGTAGTTGATCTAATTTCTGAACAAATGGAGAAGGGATTTGAAATTCCTTCTGATAAGGTGATAACAGTTGAATCCTCCGGATCTTCAGACAACGTTGCGATAATCAACTGCTGCTTTGGGCACAGGGTGAATGAGACGATGGGAAGGGTAGTCGCTCTTCTGCTCTCGGCAAGAAAAGGCAGAAACATTGGCATCGAGATCGATCCTTACAGGATTAAGCTAACTCCCGCATCCTCTAAAGAGGTGCTGGAGGTTATCAAATCGTTAAGGCCAGAAGCGGTTCCGGAATTGGCTGAGAGAGCTTTGCTCGATACAAAGCTGCTCCAGTGGAAGATCATCCATTCGGCCAGAAAGTTTGGATATCTAAGCAAGGACCTGGATCTTTCAAGGATAAATCTCAGAAAGCTCGTGATAAAGCTGAAGGATACACCGATATACAGGGAGGCTGTAAGAGAGATTTTTGTTGAGAAGATGGATGTTGAAAAAGCCTCTGAGCTAATCTCTCAATTTGGAAAGAGCATTAAGATCAAGGTTTACGATTCCCTGAGCCCAATAGGTCTTGCATCAAGGGAGCATGCGTTCGACCTCCTTATGCCGGGTAAGCCTGTAGAAGCTCTGCTGAGAATCTTCAGGCAGAGGTTGGAGAAAGAAGTAACCGTCTTCCATTGTCTGAACTGCAAGTACACCGTTAAAACCCCAATAAGGTTGATAGGAGATTTGAGATGTCCGAGATGCCATTCTGGATTGATCGCCTGCTTCAATGCAAGGAGAAAGCTGGAGGAAATTCCGAAGAAAGAACTTCACCGGATCGCGAATCTGGTTCTTTCCCACGGCAAAAAGGCTGTGCTTGCGATGAACACCCATGGGGTTGGAGCGGAAAATGCGGCAAGAATCCTCTCAAAGTATTATGAGAACGACGACAAGTTCTACCTTGAGCTGATGGAGGCTGAGAGGAGATATATCAGAACCAGAGGATTCTGGGACTAGTTACTAGTTTACTGAGATTCTTCAAGCTTGAAGATCAAAAGCTAGAGGATCAAAATTTAGAAATAGGTGTAAACAGAACTAAACTAAAACTAAGCTAAAACAGGCAAGAACTAGAATCAACCGAGATTGTTATGGTGGTGAAATGAGCAAAAAAATGCGGGATAACTTTAACTTTACCAATTTTGAACCACTGGAAGAGCTAATAGATGGGATTTATTCCAAAGTTGAAGATAAAACCACCAAAGAAAATTTTCTGAAAAAATTTAAGGAGATTTCTGAACATTTTGGTGATACGATCACCATAGAGACGGCTTTGCTTCTCACCGCCTATGAATTTGGCTACCTGCCAAGAACTAAAATTGCTGAACTTGGGAATTTAAAGGGCGAGGTATCGATAGCTGGCAGAGTTCTTCAAACAAGTGTAAAAAAATTTAAGAAGAAAGATGGCTCAGGACTTCTGGCAAGGGTAAGGATTGCAGATGATACAGCCGAGATAACGGCTGTTCTATGGAATGATGCTGCAGAACTAGTGAAAGTCGGAGATGTTTTTCCAGGGTGTGAAGTGGAACTAAAAGGGTTTATTAGACGATCCGGAGAATTTGGAGAAATAGAGCTTTCTGTTAACGATGCCGCCCATGTTAACATCCTAGAACAGAAAGAGGTTGAGGTTGAGGGATTTTTTATAGGGCTTCAAAAGGTTTCTGGTAGGGTGAATGTGATTATTGCTGGAGGTGGCGCTCAGGATGCTATCCAGACCTTTTCATTCGCAGAGAATGCATTAAATAAGCTTGAATCACTCAGATTTGGAGATTACGTCAAACTCAGGTTTTATTCCACCAATCTTGAAGAGATTGAAGTCTTTCAAAGGGAATTTCATCCGGAGAAATTCTTTACAAAGCTTTCTGAAGTAAAAGAGACGGAGGATATGCGCGGTGTAAATGTAATCGGGAGAATCAGCGGTATAGGAATGCTCAGAAAAATCGTAAGGGGAGATAGAGAGATCAAGTATGCGGATCTTTTCATCTCCGATGAGAGCGGGAGAGTAAGAGTTCTTCTATGGGGAAACAAGTCTGACGTTTTCAAAAAGGCTGACATAGGGGACAAAGTTATAATATTAAATTCAAGGGTTAAGGAGGGGGAAATTCACTGTGGGGGCAATTCTACCGTTCTCTTATCCACGGATTAACCAAGACGAATTAAGAGATTAAGAGATAATCACAACCAAAACTCCCAGAACGGAAAGTAATGTACCAAGTATTATCTTCAAGGTGAGCTTCTCTTTCAAAAAGACCGCTGCAAAAAATGCCGAGATAACCGGGTAGGTTGAAGAAACTGGAGCAACCTTTGCTGAACCTATAATTCTGATCGCCTCAACGAAGGTGTAGTTGCTCGTTACGAGAACCACCATCCCTCCGAATCCAATCCAGAGAGCAGAACTTCGATTGAAGTTAAATCTTCTTTTCTTTACAACAGCGCTAACCAATAAAAATGCTATTATAAATCTAAATCCCGCAACAGCCTCCGAGGGCAGAAAATTTGTGAGATATTCAAGTATCGTTATACTCAATGACCAGGATATTGCAGCAAAAAGGGCAAAAATTATTCCTTTCCTTGATTCTTTTGACCCGTTCTCCTCCTCAGAAATCAGCTTTATCGCAAATACAATCATTATCGTTCCAATAATCAAAAGAAAACCTATCTCTGCTCTATAAATCAAAAAAGCCCATAAAGCAACAAAAAGTGGATACGTGGAGCTTACAGGCACGGCCCTAGCAACTCCAACCTCATTGAGGGATGCAAGATAAAGAATATCGCCAAGAAAAAAGGCGAAGAAACCTGAGATGAAAAGCCAGAAAAATAGGGTGAAATTCAAGGCTGCAAGGGATTTGAAAAGACTGCCTTTTAAGAGCATGAAAATTATGAAGCCTACCGACGTAAAGCCGGTCCTCATCAAATTTCCCGACCACACGTCTGTACTTTCCAGACCCTTCTTGTAAACACTCGCACCAACTGCCCAGAAGATCGCCGAGACTATTGCGAGTGTCTCCCCCAGAAGTTCGGTGGTAACCATTAAGAAAATGGATACAGAAAGATGTTAAAGAACTTATGGGTAAGAATAGACGGGGATAAGACAGAAATGCCGACAGCTTCCGTGCTTCCCGTGCCCTCTCGGAACACAGTACAACACGGAACGGAACGGGGCTTAACTTCCGGGTTCGGAATGAGTCCGGGTGTTTCCCCCGATCCTATGGCCGTCGGCAGAATAACCTTTCCAGATGGGTATAAATAGGTTATGGTGCGTATGGCCTTAGGCGTTCGAGTGTTTAAATTTGTTATAAACTTCCAGTTAACTCCGGTTAACTTCTATGGAAAAGGAAACAAAAAAGCATTTGGGAAAAATTTAAATTGGTATTTCTCAAAAAGCAAACAATGATTTCAGGAAAAATAAAGTGGATTCTCCCTTTCCTTCTGATGATCATTGTCCTTTCGGGGTGTGTGGAAAAGAAAGAACTGGAAGTACCTAAAAAGGAGGTAAACCTGTCATTTAAGCCGAGTATTCTCGTTTTAGAGACAGATAGTGGTTGGAAGGTTAATATTTTGGCCACTCTCCCAACTCCATGTCATAAATTCGAATACGTTGGAAAACAACTTAGAGGGAGCGAATATTATCTCGATTTCTCCTATGAAGAACCTAGAAAACCGTGTGCACAGGTTATAACGAATTACAACCGTACAATAGATTTGGGAAAACTTGAAAAGGGGGATTATACCGTTATTTTAAGAGTAAACGGTGAAATAGTTAAAAAGGCCAATTTTAAGGTTTCTTGATGGGTTGAATATACTTTGTTTTTCTCAGCTCTAGTTTACCTAAAACCCATCAAATTCCAAAAAGTTTAAAATCAATTTTAAATTTTGTTTGCTACTTGATATCAAGGGTCAAGGTGATGGTATGTACTCGGATAAATACTGGGAAAAGGAGGAGATTATTCCGAAAAAAGAGCTTGAAGAAATTCAGATGAAAAGAATGAGGTGGGTTGTAAGAAACGCCTATGAGAACGTTCCATTCTACCGTAGAAAATTCAAGGAGGCAGGGATAACGCCTGAGGACATAAAGAGGAAAGAGGATTTTTGTAAGCTTCCATTTACAGTCAAGGAGGATTTGAGGGAGAATTATCCTTTTGGATTATTTGCGAGAAAAAAGGAAGAACTAGTGAGGATTCACACCTCTTCTGGCACATCGGGAAAGCCGAAGGTGGTCGGATACACGAGGGAAGATCTTGAGAACTGGATAAACCAGGTTGCCAGATGTCTTTACATGGTCGGATGCAGAAAGAACGACGTATTCCAGAACATGGTAAGCTACAACTTTTTCACCGGCGGCTTGGGTTTTCACTACGCAGCGGAAAGAATAGGGGCGATGGTAATCCCTTCTGGAACTGGAAACACGGAGAGGCAGATTCAATGCATGCTCGATTTCGGCACAACAATTGTGCATGCAACTCCAAGCTATGCCTTGCACATAAAAGAGGTTGCCGAGGGAATGTGTATAGATCCATCAGATTTAGGCTTGAGAATAGGTTGCTTTGGAGCAGAGCCGTGGAGCGAGAATACAAGAAAACGTCTCGAGGATGCTTTTGGTATAAAGGCGTTTGATTCCTATGGCCTGAGCGAGATGAATGGGCCCGGAGTTGCATTCGAATGTGAAGAGCAAAACGGCTTGCACATCTGGGTGGATCACTACTTCATCGAGATAATCGATCCGGAAACCCTTGAGCCATTGGGAGAGGGTGAGAAAGGGGAGCTTGTTCTGACACCCCTCACAAAGGAGGCGTTGCCCTTAATCAGGTACAGAACAGGTGATATAACTTTACTTCTGGAAGATGAAAAATGCTCGTGCGGAAGAACGCATCCCAAAATTCACAGGATTCTTGGAAGGAGCGATGACATGGTTGTTGTTAGAGGGATAAACGTTTTTCCAAGCCAGATCGAGAACGTTCTCATGAGAATTCCCGAGGTTGGGGATCATTTTCAGGTAATCATAGCAAGAAATGGAACGCTGGATGAGATCACGGTTAAAGTTGAATCGAATGAATCAAATGAGAGATCGAAAAATAGCCTGGAAAAGGAAAAGATAAGGCAAAAAATTCAGAAAGAGCTTCAGAAAGAACTAAACCTCCGAACAAATGTTGAACTGCTGGATAAGGGAAGTTTGGAAAGATATGTATTGAAGTCAAAGAGGTTACTTGATCTCAGGGGAGCTCTCTGAGTTCCTGCCAACCTACAACAACTACCAACCTAACATCGGGGAATATCAGAAAGACAGAGAGAACATGATCAGAATGCTAAGAACCATCAAAATGATGGCGACAATTCCAAGGTAGAATGCATACTTCGAATCTCCAAATATTATCGGGATCGGGCCGATCATTATAATTCCAGCGCCTTTAATCTTCTTCCCTTCTCTATTTTCCCAGTCGTATTCTCCGTATTCTTTGTATTTTTTGTATTCTTCATCCTCAAATTCATCATAATCGTAGTCGCAGACCCTTCTTTTTCTTAATTCATGGACTTCTGTCTCCTCGAATGGCTCCCCGCTAATTCC